>CADBRS010000127.1 GCA_902797125.1 uncultured Ruminococcus sp. | reverse complement strand
TTCCTACGAGGGATAATCTCAATTTGTTAATCGCTTAACATAAAATAGCTTAGGCATTGTCCAGCAATGGGCAATGCCTTTGTTTTGGAAATGATTAATTTGATCTATATAGTTCGTGAAGCGGGACTATAATATATTGATTAAATTTTAATTATATGATAAAATACTATATTATATATACACATCGGTGGTGATGATATGTCCAAACAAGCCATTGAAGAGATCAAGGCTGCAGAGGCTAAAGCCAAAAAGATCCGCGAAGAAGCCAGGGCTCGAGCCAGATTTATGCTCGATGAAACGAACAAGTCCTGCACGGCTTCTTATGCGAAATCTGAACAGCAGATGGAAAAATCTATGCGTGAGCGACTTGCAGATCTTTCAAAAAAGACAGATGATTTGATCGCAAAAAGCATAGATGACTCAAAGAATGAGGCTGCTGCGATGTATGCTAAATCTGCAGACAGAGTGAAATCATGTTCTCGATTGATAACAGGGAGAGTATTAGCTAAATGGCAATTGTAAAGATGAAAAAACTGACGGTTTTCACTGTCAGTTCACTTTCTCCTTCAATTGTCCGGTCTTTGATGAAACGGAAATGCATTCAGATCGATGAAACTCCATTGAGTGATTACGAAGGTCTGGATATCCGAAAATACAGGTGTGAAGAAAAACGGTACGAACTGGAATCCAAGGTAGGACGGATAGAATCTGTTCTTCCGGTGCTTCACAAGTACTCAAAAGCCAAAAAGAAACTGTTTCATCCCAGACGGACAATTGATTTGGATGACTTTGCAAATTCTGAAGCTTTCAAAAAAGCGGAAGATGCAGTTATTCAGGCAGAAAAACTATCACAACAATTGAATGAATGCCGTTCTAACCAGGTCAAATCCGAGGCACAGTTGCAGTCTTTCCGTCCATGGCTGACATATGATCTGCCCTTGAATTTTGAAGGAACAGATCAGACGGTTCACGGTCTCTACGTGATGGCGACAGACAGATTGCCCGAAACGGTCCTCGAAGAGTTCGCACAGGAAGGTATTTACTGCGAGCAAGTCTCTTGTGATACCAACATCCTCTATTTTTCGGCAACTTTTGCCAAAAGCACCGCGGATGAAATGAACCGTAAGCTGACAACAGCGGGTGCGTCTAAGGTGTTTTTCAAAGACGTTTCGGAGACCGCGGAAAAGGCTTATGCCGCCGGACTGAAAAGGATCTCCGGACAGCAGGAGCTGGAATCCATTATCGTCAACCAGTTCGGGAAGCTTTCTGAACAGATCGAAGATATAGAGACGCTTTATGACGTTTATGAGACAGAGCGACTCTCACTTGAGCACCAATATAAAATGCTCTGTTTGGATGACTGTATGATCCTGACCTGCTGGATGCCTGAGCCTAACGAGAAAGCCGTTTTTGCGCTTTTGGACAAATACGATTGCGCATACGAGGATGATGAGGCGAGAGTGGAAGACGATCCGCCGGTTCTGCTCAAAAACAATCCGTATTCCGCAAATTACGAATATGTGCTCGGCATGTATTCTTATCCCAGATATGGTGCCGCCGATCCGACCTTTGTGATGAGCATTTTCTACTTTATCATCTTCGGTCTCATGTTTGCGGACGTAGGTTACGGACTGTTGCTGACAGTGATCGCTTTCCTGGGCGTCAAGCTTTTGAAGCCCAAAGAGGGAACAAGAAAGTTTTTGAAGATGTTCGGATGGTGCGGCATTTCATCTATGATCTGCGGCGTTCTGTTCGGGGGTTGGTTCGGAGACTTGCCTTATGCCATCATGGAAAATATGATGCATATCGAGAATCCTGTCGAAAAAGTGCCTTTCTTCAACGGGCTTATTATGAACCCTCTCGATAACATCATGGGCTTTTTGATCCTTTCTTTTGCGATCGGCGGAATCCATATGATCGCGGGTATGGGCATCAAGTTTTACAAATTGTGCAAAGACGGTCACGTCCTGGATGCGATCTTCGATATCGGCTCCTGGTGGGTGCTCTTTGCGGGGCTTGTACTGCTGGCCTTCAACATGAAGGCAGCTCTGATCGTAGCCGGCGTCGGTGCTTTGATGCTGATCCTGACGCAGGGACGCGCCGCTAAAGGACCGATGAAAGCCGTGAAAGGGGTAGGCAGTTTGTACAGCCTGATCAGTTATGCTTCAGACGTGCTGTCTTACTCGAGAATTTTGGCTTTGGCTCTGGTCGCTGCGGTCATCGGCAAGATCATCAACCTGATCACGATGCTGGGCAGCTCTCCGGTCGGTTTCCTGTTCATGCTGATCATCCTCTTGGTTGGTCACGTCATGAATTTGGCCATCAACGTCCTTGGTACGTTCGTCCATACGAGCCGTTTGCAGTATATTGAGTTCTTCGGCAAATTCTTCGAAGACGGAGGCCGGATCTATGAACCGGCTCACAATTCGGACAAGTATACGATTGAACCTTAATTTAAAATGATTAAAAAATGATAATAAGGAGTTTATCATGGGAGAATTATTTAGTACGATTTTTAACGGCATGAACCTGGCTCTGGCAGGTGCCGTAATTGCTACGATCATGGCCGGTATCGGCTCAGCCAAAGGCGTCAGCCTCTGCGGACAGGCTGCATCAGGTCTTCTGAGCGAAGATCCGAGCAAATTCGGTAAAGCGCTCGTTCTGCAGGCACTTCCGATGACGCAGGGTATTTACGGTCTGGTCACCGCCTTGCTGATTTTCATCAAATTGAACCTTTTCGCCGGCGGACCCGCAACGCCCTTAAGCCCTGAAGACGGCATTTTCTATTTCGTCGCAGCTCTGCCGATCGCTGTTGTCGGTTTGATCTCAGGTATCCTGCAGGGTAAAGTGGCCGCATCCGGTATTGTGCTCATTTCCAAGCGCGGAGATGAACTCGGTCATGCCATCACAAACGCAGCGCTGGTTGAGACTTTTGCGATCCTCGCTGTTTTGGTCTCTTTGATCGCCATCATCTTCCACTGATCTTATCTTTGGAAAACGCAACACTACATCGGAAAGGAGAACCCCATGGCAGTATACGGTCTTAAAAAAGTCACGGATCAGATCATTTCTGAAGCCGAGGCCGAGGCCAAAGCCATTCTGGATGATGCCGAACGTCAATGTGAAGCGATCCGGGATGAATGGGATCAAAAAACCGTGGACATGCATGAAAACCTCATGTCCCGGACCGATCGCGAAGGGGATCAGATCATAGCCAGAGCGAAATCCACAACGGCTATGAACCGCCGCAGCATCCTTTTGCAAAAACAAGCTGAGATGCTGGATGAGACGTTCATCAGAGCTGAGCGGGAGATCCGATCTCTGCCTGATGATCAGTATGCCCGGTTGCTTGCCGGACTTCTGGTCAGCGCGATCAAAGAACAAACCGAAAATGCAAACCGAAACGCCACATTGTTCGGAGAAGCAGACGAAACTTCTGAATATGAAGTGATACTCAGTCCGGATGATAAAGATAAATACGGACAGGATATCATCGATTTGGCCCTTTCCTCGATTGGAAAGCCCGACAAACCCGTTCGCATCAGCGACCGGACTGCCGCGACTCAGGGTGGGCTGATTCTGAAATACGGAGACGTTGAAACGAACTGCACGCTGCCTGTTCTGATGAAACAGCTGCGTGAGGAACTGGAACCGGAGATCAGCCGCAAATTATTCAAATAAGAGAGATTTTTCGATGCCAAAAGTTACAACTAACGATTATGCGTTCAGTTCAGTCCGGATCAGAGCTTTGGAAAAGACTTTGGTAGGGAAGGACGAACTGGAACAGTTGCTGGACGCCCCGGGCACGGACCGCACAATTCAATTGCTGACCGAGTTCGGTTTCGGCACCGAAGACGGTCCCGGAGTTCCCGACAGGAGCATGGTATCATTCGAAGAGTTGCTGTTTCAAAAGACAGCCGATGCTTTTCGTGAAGTGGCGGAAATCCTGCCTGAAAAAGATTCCGTCGACATGCTCAGACTCAAATATGACTGCCATAACGTCAAGTCCGCACTGAAATGTTCTTTTTTGGGAGTGTCTTATGCTTCCATGCTGATCGATTTGGGCACAGTTCCCGCCGATTCCTATCCCGAGATGATGAAGAACGGAGATTTTTCCGCTCTGCCCAAACAGATGGCAGAGGCTGCCGCTTTGGCGAAGGCCGAGTTCGCTTCTTCCAATAATCCGCAAGTCGTCGACTTGATGCTGGACAGAGCTTGTTTTGAGGACATTTCAGTTCTTTCCAATCGTTTGGGCTCAGATTTTTTGAATCGGTATATGAGTGTCACGGCCGATCTGATCAATGTGGAGACGGCAATCCGTCTGATCCGCATGGGACACAGCGACGGGGGCAGGGTCCTTTTGAAAGATGCATTGCTTCCGGGCGGGTCTCTGGAGGCAAAACTCTTTTCAGAAGCTTACGACGAAGGCGAATCATTCCTGACGGACAAGCTCCAATTCGGCACTTACCACATGCTGGGCAAACAGTTTGCGGATTCAGACCGTGCTTTCAGCACACTGGAAAAGATTTCTGACAATTATCTGACCAATATGCTGAAAGAAGTCATATTCATTCCTTTCGGACCGGAGATCGGATTTGCTTATCTTCGCGGGATGGAAACATCCGTCAAGAATATCCGCATCGTTCTGACCGGCAAGGCAGCAGGCCTCGACCGGGATCAAATCAAGGAAAGGATGCGTGACAGTTATGTATAAGATCGGTATGATCGGAGACAGAGACTCTGTCATCGGATTCCTGTCTCTTGGCTTTTCGGTCCATGAAGCCCAGGACGCAGAAACGGCCGGCACCATTTTGAAAGAGCTGGTCAAATCCGGCGAATACGCGATCATTTATTTGGTCGAACGGTATGCCGTTGCGCTCCGGGATGAACTGGACAAATACAAAGAACTCCCGCTTCCGGCGATCACCACGATGCCCGGCCTCAGCGGTAACAGCGGCTATGGTATGAACACCATTAAGACCGCCGTTGAAAAAGCAGTGGGCGCAGACATCCTGTTCAAGGACGCGCAATAAGGAAGGAGAACAGTCCTTTTAAGGATTGAAATAAACATATGATTGAAGGTAAAATACTGAAAGTATCCGGCCCTCTGGTCGTCGCTGAAGGCATGCGTGAAGCGAATATGTTTGACGTTGTTCATGTCGGCGAACAGCGACTGATCGGCGAGATCATCGAAATGCACGGTGACAAAGCCTCCATTCAGGTCTACGAGGAAACGGCCGGTATCGGGCGCGGAGACAAGGTCGTCTCGACCGGTGCTCCTCTGTCCGTCGAACTGGGTCCCGGCTTGATTCGGAATATCTATGACGGTATCCAGAGACCGCTGGAAGCCATCCGGCTGAAAGCCGGCTCCAATATCACCAAGGGTATCGAAGAACCGGCTTTGGACAGAGAAAAGGTTTGGCATTTTGAAACGGATCTGAAATTCGGCGACAAGGTCGCTCCCGGCGATGTGTACGGTTATGTGCAGGAAACCGAGGTCATCCGTCACAAGATCATGGTCCCCGCGAACAAATCCGGCGTGATCGTTGATATGCGAAGCGGAGATTTCAGGGTCACGGACGCGATCGGCAAGATCAAACTCCAAGACGGTTCGATCGAAGACGTCAAGCTCATGCAGAAATGGCCTGTCCGTATTTCACGTCCCTATAAAGAGAAGCTGCCTCCCGTTGAACCCATGATCACGGGACAGCGTTCCATAGACGCGCTTTTCCCGATCGCCAAAGGCGGAACGGCATGCGTTCCCGGTCCTTTCGGAGCTGGGAAAACTGTGGTTCAGCACCAGCTGGCCAAGTGGAGCGACGTGGACATCGTGATCTATATCGGCTGCGGTGAACGCGGTAATGAGATGACGGACGTTTTAAGAGAGTTTCCTGAACTGACCGACCCGAGAACGGGGAAGTCGCTGATGGAGAGAACCGTTTTGATCGCGAATACTTCCGATATGCCTGTGGCAGCCCGTGAAGCATCCATTTACACGGGTATCACGATTGCAGAATACTATCGCGATATGGGCTTTAACGTGGCTGTCATCGCGGATTCTACTTCCCGCTGGGCCGAGGCTCTGCGCGAGATGTCCGGCCGTCTCGAAGAGATGCCGGGCGAAGAGGGGTATCCTGCCTATCTGACATCCCGTCTGGCTCAGTTCTACGAACGTGCCGGCAAGGTGGTCTGTCTGGGTTCTGATCAAAGGATCGGAACACTTTCGGCCATTGGGGCCGTGTCTCCTCAGGGCGGTGATATTTCCGAACCCGTCACGCAGGCTACTTTGCGTATCGTCAAAGTTTTCTGGGGACTGGATGCGTCTCTGGCCTACAAGAGGCATTTCCCAGCGATCAACTGGCTGAATTCCTATTCTCTTTACAGAGACAAGCTTTCCGATTGGTTTTCGGAAAACGTTTCCAAAGACTGGATGAATCTGACGTCCAGATGTATGAAGATCTTGCAGATCGAATCCGGACTGGAAGAAATCGTGAAACTG
Source organism: uncultured Ruminococcus sp. (assembly GCA_902797125.1). Classification (GTDB taxonomy): domain Bacteria; phylum Bacillota; class Clostridia; order Oscillospirales; family CAG-272; genus RUG14240. Next base: position 5,887 of record CADBRS010000127.1, on the reverse strand, counting down.
GTCGGCATGGATGCATTGTCCGCAGACGACAGACTGACAATGGAAGTGGCCAGATCCGTTCGCGAAGATTTTCTGCAGCAGTTTGCTTTCGATGATGTGGACGGATTTACTCACCTTGACAAGCAATATGCTCTGATGTGCCTGATCTTCGAGTTTGAAGACAGATCCAGAAAAGCGATCGCAAAGGGAGCATCCATTGAAAAGCTGGTCAATCTGCCCGTGAGAGAGCGGATCGGCCGGGCTAAATCCGTGCCTTACGACAAATATAAAGACGAGTTCGAAAAGATCAAAACAGAGATCGGAGTAGAACTGGACGATCTTGTGGCCGAAGCCAAAGAAGGTTAAAGGGGTGACGACATGATTCGTGAATACAGAACAATTGAAGAAGTCGCCGGTCCTTTGATGCTGATCCGTCAGGTCGACGGGGTCAAATACGACGAACTGGGCGAGATCGAACTGGAAGACGGTTCTGTTCGCAGATGCCGTGTCTTGGAAGTCAATGGCAGAAACGTGCTCGTTCAGCTGTTTGAATCCGCCGCAGGACTCAATTTGTCATCTTCTAAAGTCAGATTTACAGGTCACGGCGTTCAACTCCCCGTGTCCTCCAATATGCTGGGTCGTGTCTTCAACGGCATGGGCGAACCGATAGACGGCGGAGCCAAGATCATCCCGGACAAACTGCTGGATATCAACGGCACGCCGATCAATCCTGCCGCCCGGTATTATCCGTCTGAGTTCATCCAGACCGGCGTTTCGACGATCGACGGACTGAATACACTGGTCCGCGGACAGAAATTGCCCATTTTCTCGGGCTCAGGTCTGCCGCACGCCGATCTGGCTGCTCAGATCGCCCGCCAGGCTAAAGTCCGGAATTCGGATTCTAAATTCGCAGTCGTTTTCGCGGCTGTCGGTATCACGTTTGAAGAAGCAGACTTCTTCATTTCAGATTTTAAGAAGACTGGCGCCATCGACAGAACGGTCCTCTTTATCAATCTGGCCAGCGACGCGGCGATCGAACGTATCTCCACGCCTAGAATGGCACTGACCGCTGCCGAATATTTGGCTTTCGACTGCAACATGCACGTGCTGGTCATCCTGACGGATATTACCAACTATGCGGAAGCATTGCGTGAAGTATCCGCCGCACGGAAGGAAGTTCCGGGCCGCCGCGGTTATCCGGGTTACCTGTATACCGACCTGGCCACGATGTACGAGCGGGCCGGACGGAAAATGGGTTCGGAAGGTTCGATCACCATGATCCCGATTCTGACGATGCCCGAAGACGATAAGACTCACCCGATCCCGGACTTGACCGGTTACATTACTGAGGGTCAGATCATCCTGTCCCGTGAGATGTACAAAAAAGGCTATATGCCGCCCGTGGATGTGCTTCCGTCACTTTCCCGTCTGAAAGACAAAGGCATTGGTGAAGGGAAGACCCGTGAAGATCATTCGGGCGTGCTGAACCAGTTGTTCTCATCCTATGCCCGCGGGAAAGACGCCAAGGAACTGATGGTCGTTCTGGGCGAAGCCGCCCTGACGCCGATGGATCGGCTGTATGCGCGCTTTGCGGATGAGTTCGAAATGAAATTCATCAATCAGGGCTTTTATGAAGACCGTTCCATCGAACAGACCCTGGATCTGGGATGGGAACTGCTTTCGATCCTGCCCAAATCCGAAATGAAACGGATCAAACCCGAGTTTGTGGAAAAGTATTGGCCGAAAGAAGCCTAACGAAAGAAAAGGAGGCCGGGAATGGCTCCGCTTAAAGTGAATCCGACACGGATGGAACTGAAAAGAATACAGAGTCGCTATCAGACGGCCAGAAAAGGGCACAAGCTGCTCAAGGACAAGCGCGATGAACTGATGCGCAGGTTTCTGGATGTCGTTCGGGAAGACAAGGCATTGCGTGAAAAGGTGGAGACCGCATTATCTCACGTATATGGCAGTTTTTCCGTTGCCGGAGCCGTGGGAGACCCCAAAATGCTTCAGGAGGCGCTGATCTGTCCGAAAAAGGAATGCTCCTTGAAAGTCTCCAATCAGAACATCATGAGCGTGATCGTGCCTGTGTTTGAGATCGAAGTCAGCGATTCGGGTACGGATTCCTGCAACTACGGCTTTGCATTCACATCCGGTGAACTGGATGCTTCCGTCGAGGAACTGAGCCGGATCCAGACGGATCTGATCAGACTATCCGAACTGGAAAAAACCATCCAGCTGATGGCGGAAGAGATCGAGAGGACCAGACGTCGCGTCAATGCTTTGGAATACATCATGATGCCTCAGTATCTGGAAACCATCAAGGCCATCAAGATGAAACTGGACGAGAATGAGCGGGGCAATACGACCCGTTTGATGAAAGTCAAGGATATGATGCTGAAGCAGCAGCTGGAAACAAAGAAGGCAGAGGACGAAGAACTCGAGGATCTTCAGACTTGAACAAAAGAATCAAAATGTAGAAGGAAGCGGTTTGCCACGATTCGGTGACCGCTTCTTCCTTTTTTTGCTGTTGCGTAGTATAATAGACTTGAGAAAAACGAAGGAGGGGATCGATATGGCGGACAGAGCGATTTTGCATTGCGACTGCAACAACTTTTTTGCGTCCGTTGAATTGATCTCCAGACCGGAATTGCGGAATCAGCCTGTGGCGGTCACCGGGGACCCGGAAAACAGACACGGGATCATCCTGGCCAAAAACGAACTGGCCAAATCAGCAGGGGTCAAGACGGCCGAAACCATCTGGCAGGCCAAGCAGAAATGCCCGAATCTGATCTGTCTCCCCTCGCATCATAAGCTGTATTCCGATTATTCCAGGCGAATCAATCAGATCTATTTCCAGTATACCGACCTGATCGATCCGTTCAGCGTGGATGAGTCGTTTCTGGATATCACCGGCAGTCTGAAAATGCTGAAAATGACGCCGCATGAAGTGGCGGATGAACTGCGCCGGAGAGTCAGGGTAGAGATCGGCATCACGATCTCAGTGGGCGTCAGCTTCTGCAAGGTGTTTGCCAAACTGGGTTCGGATTACAAAAAGCCGGATGCCACTACGGAAATCACAAGGGAGAACATGGCAGATATTGTGTTTCCTTTGCCGGCATCGGACCTGTTGTTCGTAGGCAAGAGGACGTTTGAGGCCCTCAAGAGGTTGGGTATTTGGACGATCGGAGATATCGCTCACGCCGACAGGGCGCTCCTGACCCGGGTAATCGGTTCTTCGGGAGATCTGCTGTGGCGTTATGCCAACGGCCTCGATGACGAACCGGTCACACCTTACTATGTGAAGAGAGATGCCAAAAGTGTCGGAAACGGCATGACTTTCAAGCGGGATATCATGGGAAAAGACGAGATCAGGATCGGCATATCCGAACTGGCCGACGACGTCTCGACCCGATTGAGGGCAATAGGCAAAAAAGGATACGTTATCGCGATCCAGATCAAAACTCCGAATTTCAAAGTCGTTCAAAAACAGCGGAAAATGAATAAGCCGACGTGGCTTCAGTCTGTGATATCAGAGGAATGCATGGCTCTGTTCGAAACCGTTTTTTCCTATTCATCCCCGGTACGGTCTTTGACGATCACGGTATCGGATCTGATCGACGCGGGCAGAGAAGAGGAGCAAATGAGCATCTTTGCCGGTCCGGATGAAAACGATAATGAGAAAAAAGAAACGATCGAGTCAGCCATAGATGATATTCGCCACAAGTTCGGACACGGCAGTATCCATCTGGGGTTGCATGAAAAGAAGGAAATCGGCGTGGATCATTCCAAAAAGAGCGAGTAAAATCCAAAGCCAGTTTGGCTCGTTTTGAACGAAAACATAGAAAAAAGCCTGAAAATCGCACTTCGGTTGTTCAGGCTTTTTTCAATTAATACAAAGAGTCGCTAGAGGTTGGCTTTTTTCAACAGTGGTGATGACATTAGTGAATCACGACAATGTCCAAATAACTGAATCCGTCTTGATCAACAGATTTGACAGTATAAATAAGTGCATCTTCTCCCTTGTAGAGAGATAACATTTCGCTCTCGATTGAGATTGATTCAATATTGCGTTCAGAATGCTTGTTTCTTAATTCTTTAAAAAGCAGTTCATCTCGTTCTTTTTCGGTAACAAATCTCTTGGTTAAATGATCAGGACAAGCATTTGTTTTTGAAAATGAAACGATTGTACCATCTATTTCTACGACGAGATGAACACAAATGTCACAAGGCAAATCCCGGACAACTTGCCAGGTAATAAAGATGAGACCATCATCATTCTGGGCTTCCACGGAAAAATCATTATAAACAGAAAAATCTGCCAGATCACCTAGTTCTGCTTCTAGTGCCATTTGAAGGCTATACATGGAGTCAAACGCGAAGATATAGCTGGAGATATGACCTAATAACGAGAATTCAACGATGTCCCCATTTTTATCAAATGCAACCGTGCTTTTCTCCTCTCCAACCACATGGTACTTATCGATTCGTTCATTTGTGTGGGTAGATATCTTGGAATAGAACCAATCGATATCATAATCGTGTCCAAAAATACACACTGACGATTTTAACTCTACACCAACCGGAAATTGGTTAATCTCAACATCAGACTCATAGATTTCTGCGGTATACGCTTGAGCGGCACACCCGGAAAAGCCAAATAGTGCGATGTATATTGCAAGATATGTTGTTATGAGCGTAATCACAAAATGATTTTTGCTTTTCATCGTCCGTCTCCTGCTCGTATAACTGGAGGGAATCCTCGAAAATTCAATGGCCTAGATGAAAGATTCTCTTTCCTGAGGAAACTACTCAACTGTTTATAGTTTACCATTTTTTTTAAAAAAAGCAAGTGTTTTTCAATTGTCCATCATATGTGGAGTGCTTCATCGTAAAAACCGCATTCTTCGATGCTGAAAAAATAAAAAAGTCTTGTCAACAGATTTCTCCTGTGATATAATCATACTAGAAGTTTGTGACCAAAAACGGATGAGCAAGGAGAGGTTCCATGATTACATTGAACAAAAAGCCTACGACCTTAATATCACTTGCCGGCGCAGGCGTATCGTTGATCATTGCCTTGTTGATCCTATTTTTGTTTGTCCCGCACTGCGCTGTTACGGTCGTCAAAGTCTTTGCGATCCTCTTCAGCATCGTCTTGATCGTCCTTGCCGGGCTTTGCCTCTACTACACGTTTTTGGAATGCGAAGGCATGCCGAACTATTTCCTGTACGACAAGAGACGAAAGAAGAATATAGCTCCCGAAAAACTGACTTTCGAGATCGTCAACGAGAGAATGTCTTTCTTCGTTTCGCACGTGGCACAGGGAAAGGCTGCAAACTTGTGGATGGGCGACATTCTTCAGCACCCTGAACGTTTTGATCCCAATCATGTCTATATGCCTTTGGTGGCTTACAAGATGCTTTATGATCTGGGCAGAGAGAACAGCGATCGGGGCTGGTCGATGTTTTCCAATTGTCCGGAAGAGAATTTGAGAGTGATCACCTATGCGCTCCGGACGAACGGAGAACAGGACATGGTGAGAGCGCTCAGATATCTGCATGACAATTGCGGCAACGACTACGAACGGCTCCGCGACTATATTCAGGGCAACCAGAAATATATCCAAAGCCGCATGTTCGGATATGTCCGCAGAAATCTCGAAGTATTTTATTGATTATAGATTGCCGGGAACACCCGTGACTTCAGTCATGGGATGAAAGGCAACCGCTTTTCTGTCCATCAACTCTTTTCCTGAGAGAATGCGTTGACCCTTGCCTATAATATCACAATCATAAAGTAGTTCCCGTAACAGGGGATGGTGGGTGTGTGTCCACCCCGTGTTTGGTAACCCAACACGAAGCTCGTGACTTTAGTCATGAGTAGTTCACTGATTATCCAGTTCAGG
>CADBRS010000126.1 GCA_902797125.1 uncultured Ruminococcus sp. | reverse complement strand
TAGTAGTCCCGGATCTCCCCGACCGTCTGAAAACCGAAACTTTGGTACAAAGACTGCGCGGGGATATTGGCTCTCCGGACCTCCAGGAAGATCTCGGAGACGTTTCTCTCTTTTGCTTGGTCGATCAGTTCGCTCAAAATCTTTTTCGCGATGCCCTGCCTTCTCACGTCCGGCCGGACAGCCAGATTGACCAGGTCCGCTTCGTCCGAGGCGATCATCAAGGCCCCGTATCCGGCAAGCTGTCCTTTGTCGTCTTCCGCGGCCAAGGCCAGGACCTGAGGGAGCAGGAACATTTTCATGGATTGCTCGCTCCAGGGGTACGTGAAAGCCACCTGTTCGATATCCATCGCCTGCGCAAGATCCGTTTCCTGAAATATCCGGATCTTCATATCAGTCCCCTTGGGGCAGGTCCGGCACAAAGATCTGTTCCAGACATTGCTTCATGCGGTCCAGGCACGAAAGATAAATCTCATCTCCGCACCCAAAGGGGTCCGGGATGTCTTCGGGCATGCAAAAGATCTTGTCCGCGCATTCCGGAAAGCGGAGCATCAAAGCGGAAGCGTGGGATTTGGATATCCCTATCACCACGTCCGCCCGGCGCATCATAGCTTCGTCGACGGCGCGGGCTCTGTGCAATTTGTAGGGATTTTGCTGCGTGCTGAGGATCCCTCTTGTCTCCAGTGCCCGGACGGCTTCGTCCGAGATCGGCATGCCGGGAAAAACGGAAAGTCCTGCGGAGACGGCTTCGATCTTCCCCAAAGGGCGGACCGAGTCCGGGCCTCTCAATACCAGCGGACCTTTGGTTGCCATGTCGTTGAGCAGGGCCGCTGCCATCGGAGAGCGGCAGGTGTTTCCCGTACAAACGAATAAAATGATTTCTTTTTGAACGCAGTCCTCGATGGACTCGCTCTTCTCGATCGTCTGCTCCATCGCTCAGTTGTCCTCCGAAACTAGAGTCAAAAGGTCCGGACAGGTGAAGCACTGCCTAGAATAAATATCATAGAGCAGATTTTTTCCTACGTTGGTCTCGACCTCGTCTTCACCGACGAAAGCCGTGACGTCTTCGTCGTAGATCAGGTAGCGGACCGCATACTGGATGCCCGGATAGTCCGAGGAACGGACAGCCAGCGTATAGGTCGCGGCTGCTGAGGTCAGGGGCCGCTCGATCGAGCCGTCACCGGACAGCGCCCTTATCACGGACTGTATGTCTTCTTCAGACGTCAGTTTGCCGGTCAGGATCGGCGTCTCGCCGGTCGTCAGCAAAGCGATCTCGGTCACATTCAATTGCGTCACGGATGGCACATCAGAGACCTGCGTGGTGAGGACGGTCCCGTCCTCAGTCGCAAGATAAGTTTCCGGATCCAGCCCCTCGATGATATAGAGCGGATATTCGGTCTTGTCCATCTTCAAAACGGCATATTGATCCCCTTTGGCTATCGGCTGATATTCAGGGGGCATCGCCATGTAGGATTTGCCCGTCACCGCGTCGCGATACATGTTTTTAGCCGGGTCGAACTGGACCTCGTTGTAGTTCTTGCCGCAGGACGGAAAACACAAGAGGAGCAGGATCAAGGCCAGGACCGCGGGGATGATTTTGAAAAAGAGTCGCATGATCCGGCCTCAATATCCGAACACGCCGGACAACGAGTCGTCGTTGTCGATCCAATCAGACACCTTGATGACTCTGTATTCTTCTTCAGTGTCCCGGACCACGATCTGCTCGATCCCGGCGTTGATGACCATTCTCTTGCACATCATGCAGCTGCTGGTCCCGGGGAAAAGCGAACCGTCCGAGGGATTGATGCAGGCCATATACAATGTGGACCCGAGCATCTGATCCCTGGGTGCGGAGATGATGGCGTTGGCTTCGGCATGGACCGAACGGCAAAGTTCATATCTCTCCCCTCTGGGAATACCGAGTTTGTCCCTGTAGCAGGAGCCCAGATCGATGCAGTTCTTGCGGCCGCGCGGAGCTCCGTTGTATCCTGTCGCTATGATGGAATCGTCTTTGACGATGATCGCGCCGAACTTGCGTCGCAGACAGGTAGACCGTTCAGCCACGGTCTGGGCAATATCCAAATAATAATTTTCCTTTGAAACGCGTTTACTCATCGCAATTTCCTCCAAAGGTCTTGATTAATCAGTTTAAGCAGGCCACGTGCCGTCCGTGCATGTCACGGTAAATGCGGGGTC
>CADBRS010000125.1 GCA_902797125.1 uncultured Ruminococcus sp. | reverse complement strand
TTCGTTGCCGTCGATATCGATGCGGCAGATGCGGTATCCGGTCTTTCGGTAGAAGTCCGTCGAGACGTCGATGAGCTGCCCGTTGGTGTAAAGCGCCACGCGGCCTCCCATGGCATGGATCTCGTCGATAGCCGCTCGCAGTCCTTCCGCGCCGCCCAGTTCTTCATCCGGTTCATAGACGGGATAGCCGTTGTCGAATCGTCCCTTCCACCATCCGAAGACCATGAGAAAATTCAACCCGGCCTTCTGCCCTTCACGGTAGGCGCGGGGCAGGTCGGCATAGGTGAACTGAATGTCCCCGAACTGGTGCCTGCAAATGATCCGCTGCCAGCCCGTCATCGTCTTCACCCACTCGGGGAGAACGGGCGGTTTGTACCAGTGTGAGCGGGCATAATTTCCGTACACATCCGATCCTGTTCGCCAGTCCCCTTTGTTGAGAGTGACGAAACTGTGCATCGTCTCGAGTTTTTCGCCCGTCTGAGCGTAGGGCATCTGGGACATGGTCAGGATCAGCTGCGGTTCCCCGCCTCGCGGCGACACACCGGCTGTCAGAAGCAAAGTCTCATAGCGCGTGTCCTGCTGGCCGAGGTACAGAAAATGCCCGCCGGTCTGCAATCCAAACCAGGCCATGGAGCAAGCGGACGGATACGGTAGCGCGCACCAGATTTGCTTGTCGTCCGCGGCGATATATTCGGTATGGTACGATTTCAAGGCGGTCCAGGGATCCGGCACCGTGTCTCCGAACCCGTTCATGCGGTACAAAACGTCCCGGGACCGGTCCGTATCGCAACCGGAGGCCAGATCGATCAAGGGCAGCTGAATCTCATTCAGCCTCGCAGCATCCCGGTTTTCCACTGCCGCATAGCACTCAAGCCCGGGGTAAGTCGAAACAGCGACTTTCATGTGAACGTCCAGAGTCATATCGAATTCCCGTCCGTCATCTCCCACAAGCCGGTCGTAGTGCACGACAAGAGCGTCCGGGCCGGTTTTTTGCACCCGGCCGAAAAACTGGAGAGATGACCGTACCCGCATCTCACGATGGTATCCGTCATCCAGATATGCGCGCCAAAAGTCAGCGTCATCGCTCTGACGCAAAGGCAGTCCCGTGGCGCACCATTCGACCGCGCGTCCGTCATCGGAGATGGAAAAACTCAATTTATCGGCTTGTAAAACGAACATAGAAACGAAAGCAAGGACACCCCTTTCTCAGCGCGTGAGAAACAACTCGGTATCTTCTTGCGTGCTCCTTTCTTGGACTATTGCTTTTCGACTGGGTGTCGATTTCGAAAAAATGAAAGACAAACGGATGTGCTTTTTGTGTCACCCAACTCTTTTACTGAGAAGATCTGTTGACCCCGGTCAGTTTGTTTGGTACAATAGAACCGAGAGTATAATTCGCGGGGAAGGAGGGGTTACATGTATGGATCATGATGAAAAAAGGCCAGTGCCTCGAAAGGTCTGTCAGATTCTTTTGATAGCCGGGGTCTACACCATCGGCTTTGGAGGCATCCTGATCTTTTACAGGCTGCTTTGGGCTTTGATGCTCTCCGGGAACGACTTTTTCAAAGGTCGGTACGAAATCTTGAGCCTGGACCAGATCCATATTCCCTATGCCATTCTGCTTTTCTTCATGTGCTGCTCGCTTTCGGACTCACTGGTCTATCTCAATCCCGTTCAAAAGAAGAGATATCTGAAAGCAAACAGCCGAAAGGATCCCTGGTCCGTCGGAAAACGGGCATCCTATGCGCTGACCGAACCGGCCTTCTGGATCGAATTCGGAATTATCGTTGCATGGATCCTCATACTTCCCGCGCGTCCGCTCTTCAGTTCGTTTCTGGACTCTATCGGGATCGAATCTCAGGAAAAGTGGTTGATGCTGTCCACATTGCCCATCTTTTTCCTGGCGCTCCTGATCTCCCACTGCACGGCACTTGGAAAATGGACATTCGAAAAGAAGCCCTACGATCACCGAAATTGGAAATTTACTCTGACTGTTCTCAAAAATATCGGCATTAAGAATTTGGCCTATATAGCGATAGCCTATGCGCTTCCCCTCTTTCTGGGCACTTTGCAGACGTTCTGGCGCGTTCTTGTGGCCGTGATCACAGACGTCTGGGCGTTCGTCCTGATCATCCTGATCATTTTGTTCCTGTGCTCCTTCCGCCTTCTGCGAGGGATTCACAAGCGCAGGGTCTTTCTAAAGAAACTGAAGACTCTGTGCCGGGAAATGGGGATCAGGCTGAAAACTTCAAAAGTATTTCGTTCCCTGCTCTTCTCTCATCCGGGTCCGAACATCTGGATCGAAACGGAGCGCAAAAGATATGAGATCAAACTGCTGGCTGCTCTGAACAGATCCAGCCCGATCTACCTGACCGGAAGCGGAGAGGCACAATCGGTGCGAAGGGTCTTGCTGGTTAAAGAGGAACTGATGCGATACACGACCTCCACACAGTTTTCCTGGGAGAGTGATTGTGAAAAAATCCTCATCGTCCTTCCCGTATCCAGACATCTCTATGCGATCGCTGAACAAGACGAACCTCTCCCATTTCCCTCTGATGAATCCAAAAGCTATGAAAGGATCCCCCGCTCAGGGCTCGTGACCATGCCGCGCAATGCGACTGCTATCGAAGCCGCTGAAAAACGGATGCTGGACGTAGGAGACAAAGTCGCGGACTATACGATCTATTCCGGAACCGCCTTCCTCAACGGACTGGAACAGGACGTGTTGGAGAAAAAACCTTGGGAATAATCTCTGGTCGATTCAAGAGATGACAGTTCAAGTCAAAGCAATACTTATCGGAAAAGGGATATCCGGTGCCGGATAACGGCGCTGGATATCCCCTTTGTCATTGTCTTTACGGTTCGATAACGCCGATCGCCACGCGGATCTCATTTTGGCCCGTTGCGGTCAGATCCTTCAGCGCCGTAGCCTCTACTGTAAAAATATAGGTGCCTGCCCCGAGACTCACGGTCTTGCCGCCCTCCTCGGTGGTCAGATACGTGTAGTAACTCATCGTTTCCTCATCATAAGTCAGTTGCAGTTGCTTTCCTTCCAGAGACACCGAAGCCGAGAAATAGTCCTTCGTATAGTAAGTGTCGTCCCCTTCCGGATCATCCGGGCAGTTATCACACTGGACAGCGATGATGAGGAATTGCGTAGCGGGATTGAAAGTCTCGGGCACTTCAAACCTGGCATAGACCGTCCGGCTCGCAACAGAACCTTTCGCAGCATCGATGTAGAGCCAATCATGGTCCTCATATTCTCTTTTTGCCGAGGCATCCAGCGCCAGTCCGGCATCCTGCATGGCCGCTTTCTCGTCAGCCGTGATCACGGCCGTCCCGTACCCGCTGAATCTGTGGGTCGACGCACCATCATCGTCTGTAATCTGAATCCGATCCAACTTTCCGGCCGTGAAAGACAGCTCGATGTCTGCACCTTCTACACGGGCTTTGTAAGACTCTAAGGTCTGATCATAGATATAATCCTCATAAGACGTAAATTGTTTTATGAGCACAACCGGATAAAGGATGGTTGAACGTAATTGTTTCATCTCATCGAGACTGATGCCGCCTTCGTAATGCATCCACACGGGATGACCTTCCGCATCAGCTGCGTCCGCCACGACAAAAGTAAACGACCCGCTTTCCTCTCTGTAGTAGCCTTCCCAGAACGGAGCACCGTCTTTGGTCATCTCGATGATCATGGTATAGTCAGAAAGCATACGGGCCTTTGCGTCAGAACCGTCGATTTTCCCGGTCATGATTACATCCATGCCGTCCATGTTCAATGCGGACGTGAACTCGCCGGCAGTCACCTCATGTTTGTTCTTCGGGATCGCGGTATAAGTGGCGGTATAGGTCACGTCGCCGCTGATCGGCCCGGGTGTGGGATCCCAGCCCGCGAACACATAGGAATTCTCCGCGTCATCGGGACGGGTCGGATCGGCCTGCCCGAAAGCCGGGACGGTTCCCGCGGGCACGTTGGGTTCCATTTTGATATAGTCGCCGTTATACTGTTTCCAGGTGACGGTGAAAGAACTGGCGTCCTCCGTTCCTCCGTTGCCGCAGGCGGCAAGAGCCAGTGTGGATAAAGCCATCAAAAGGCTGAGCAAGATGAGTAAAAATCTTTTCATAAAAAGCCCCTAATAAAGATGCTGTCGAATGATCGGTTACAGACGCAAAAAGCGGACTGCCGCCGGTCTTTTTTGGATAAAGACAGTTTACCGCAATCCGCTTTTTTTGTCAATAGTAATATGGCTTTCCCGTCGATACGGGTGACCTGCTTCATGCATCATCCCGATCTTTGTAAATCCGTTTCCTTTTTCATCTTCGAATGAAAAAGAATCCGTCCCGGCTCAGACCCCGTGCGGCATATTCTGCAGTCAGTTTCTCCACCTTCTGCCAGATTTCTTCGCTGAAGATCGAGGGCCTTTCGCGGATCTCCTGATCTCCGCCCGTGAACAGGATCTGCTTTTTCCCGGCCAGGAAAAGCTGCACGATCGGGATAAAATCTCCGTACAAACCGGAAAAATCCGATCCCGGGAAAATATCCGGGGCGAC
>CADBRS010000124.1 GCA_902797125.1 uncultured Ruminococcus sp. | reverse complement strand
GTCAAACTCAACCGTAAAGGAAACCGGCAAAACAGTTGTCGATTTCGGCCAAAAGGGCATAATTAGCCCATAGCCACTTTTCCAACAGTGATTATAACATGGCAACCCATGAAATGCAAGAGAGAGGAGGTCAAAAAAATCAAATTCTACAAATGGTTGCAAGCATATAGACGCCTGTCCGAGCAGGCTTGTGAAAATTACGCAAGGCTGTTATACGTCAAACAAATCGTTAACAATTTAGACACAAATTATTAACAAACTAGACATCTTTGAACGCAAAAAAGAAGGCCTCGAACGAAGCGAGGCCCGGAAAAATGTTCAATATGCCAAAAAAATCGTGGCGGATTTAGTTGTTTTGCTATTTTTTGTGAAAAATCACTTGAGCAAGAACCGTTTGATCTTTTTTGAGGTCGTTTTTTCAAATTCGCAGTCTCTGAATTCCACAGAACGGATCTGCTTGTATCTGACCAGATGCTTGTTGAGTTCCTGCACTTTGGATTCGATGGTGGACTGAATTTCTTCATCCGGCGTGCCGCTGGGGAATGCATCCCTGTTCGGATACACCAGAGCGACCAAATAGACCGTTTCGCCGTCATCTTCTTTTCTGCCAACGACTACGCATTCGGAAATTTCGTCTATCTTGTAGAGATATTCCTCGAGTTCTTCGGGGAAAACGTTCTTCCCGTTTTCCAAAACGATCACGGATTTTTTTCTGCCGGTGATGAAAATGTAGCCGTCCTTATCCTTGTACCCGATATCACCTGTTCTGAAATATCCGTCTTCTGTGAAAGCTTCCTCTGTGGCGGCTTCGTTCTTGTAGTAGCCGAGCATGACGTTATCGCCTTTGACACAGATCTCGCCTTCTACGAAACCGGCCTCATTTTTGATGTCGTTGGTTCCTGTGTCGATCGACACCACGCAGGAGGGGACGGAAGGACCGACCGATCCGTGCTTCGGAGCATAGTACGGAGTGACGGCTACAAGCGGGGAACATTCGGTGATGCCGTAGCCTTCGCAGATCTGTATGCCGAACTCGCCGAAGACATCGACCATTTCAGGATTCAACGGCGCGCCGCCGCAAATGATCTGCTTTAAATGACCTCCAAATGCCGCCGTGATCTGACCGAACAGCTTTTTCGACAGATCAACGTGAAAGATTCTGGCGACCCTAGAGATCTTCAAGCCTGTTTTCAGGTTGGATTCCATATTCTGCCTGCGCACTTCTTCCATGATCTTCTTGTACATGGTGTTGACAAAAAGAGGAACCAGGATCAGAGCGGTCGGCTGGAAATAAGCGAAGTTCTTCAACACGCGGCGAAGACTGTCGTTGATGCAGATCGTGACACCCAAACTCAACTCAGCCAAAGTGATGCACAGTTCATACGTGTGGTGGACGGGAAGAACCGAAACGGTCACGTCCTCTTTGAAGAAGTTGACGGACAGATAAGCGGAATTGCAAGAAGACACGATGTTGCGCTCGCTGAGCATAACGCATTTGCTGCTGCCGGTCGTGCCCGAAGTGAACAGCATGACGGCCATCCGGTCAACATTTTCGGGAGGGCAGAGCAGGATTTGTGCGGTCTCATACGCATCGCGGCCGCGACTGATCAGATCGTTGAGCGGAATGATCTTCGTATCGCCGAGAGACTGCTCCTGGATCGTGTCGCCCATAGGAAGAAAAACATGGACGCATGGATGACTGGATCTCATGAACTCGAATTTGTCGTGGTAGGACTCGCCGTACACGATCGCATCGATTTCTGCGAATGCAAGAAAAGCGGAAATTTCCTCGGGCTTCAAATCTTTGTCCAGGGGTACTGCTACGCCCCCCGCGATGATCGCCGCAAGGTAGGTAGATATCCAGAATGTCGAGGTCTCGCCTATCACGGCGATCCGTTTGCCTCCGAGTCCGGCATCGATGAAACCTGCAGCCTCGGAAAAGACCTGGGTCTGGAATTCTTTATATGTGACTTCTATAAGGTCGTGATTTTTGTCAAAATACTTAAAAGCGCATTTGTCGTCGTGAACAGACATGTGCTCAACAAGGTTGAAAAGAGAAGTCATTTCGGGGAAATTTCTTTCGCGTCGTTTGACTTTGATCATTGTAATAACCTCCTTGAGATATCGTCACACTGGGTTCTTTTTCAGAGCAACGCACAGATTATACTTCAAATAGGGCACAAAAGTCAAGATAGGCTTGACAATCGCTTTGACAGGGTGCTAGAATGATTACCGACAACTTAACGATGTGTGACCCGGGAAATCTCGGTGAAAATCCGTCGCAACCGCCATTACCGTAACCGGCCCTGAGCCGTCAAGTCGGAATGCCGGCCACATCGTGGCAACCCCCTTGTTCTTTGTGCTTGGGGGAACACCTTTGGGTGAGCGCCGTCACAACGGCGCTGAATGGGAGGGTGCAGCCAAAAAAAGCCAGTCGAGTCACTCGTCGGGCAATTTTTGCGCGCACTTTCCGTCGATCGGGAAGTGCTTTGTGTTTTCGGTTGTCAGTTTTCACAAAGAGAAGGAGAAAAAAATGAAAAGAAGGGGAACAAGGTATTTATGCTTGTTCGTTTCCGCCTTGCTGATTTGCCTCTGCATGCCTTTGGCTGCCCAGGCACAGGAGACGGAAAAAACGTTCACAGTGCAGATCGAAGGCATTTCTGAAAACCTGTTCTACGGAACAGTCAAGATGACCTCCGCCGAAGCTATCAAGGCTGCGGATCTGTTTGTGTACATGGATGAGAACATCGAGGGTTTGTCCATCATCGGTGCAGACGCGGGTTACATCACAAAGGTGAACAACGACGGATCTGCGTTGACAGATGTGGGCTGGGACGGCTGGATGTTCCGCGTCAACGGGGAAGCTCCTGCCGTTGGTATCTCAGATTTTGATCTGACGGACGGAGATTCGGTCGTGCTTTACTACTCGGATGAGTTCGTGACGGGGATGCAGTTCCCGGTCATGCATGCCGAAACAGTCAATGAAGACGGCGTGATCAGTTTTACGAGCTTTGATACTGAGTATGATGCTCAATGGAATCCGACCGTGTCAGAAAAACCGGTCGCTAACATGAAAGTGACGATCAACGGCACAACATATCACACAGATGACGAAGGCAAAATCGTGCTTGCATCCGCCACTTTATCCAAAGGCGGCATTTTCACCGTTTCAGTCAGCAGATCTCAGGGCGGCGTTCCGACGGTGCTGAGACTGGCTCCCGATACGACGGTATCTGTTTTGATCCCTGCGACATACACATTGAGAATTGAAGGCATTTCTGAATGTCTGTTCGATGAAACTGTCAATATGATGGTTCCGGGACAGGCCACAGTCGCCGAACTGCTGCAATACGCAGATGCACAAAGCGATAATATCACGATTGTGGGTGCGGATTACGGCTATATCACTCAGGTCAACAATGACGGTTCCGCATTGACGGATATCGGTTGGGACGGATGGATGTACCGTGTCAACGGAGAAGCGCCGATGTTCGGCATTTCGGATTATGTATTAGCCGAAGGCGACCAGGTCGTGCTTTACTATTCGGATGAATATATCACGGGAATGCAGTTCCCGGTCATGGATGCTTCAGGGCTGAAAGAGGACAGAAGCATCCGCTTTACCAGTATGGATACGGAATATGATGCCAACTGGAATCCGACCGTCGTTGAAAATCCCGTAGCCGGAATGACGGTCCATATCGGTAACGAAACCTATGTAACCGATGACGACGGGAAGATTTTCTTGAGTAAAACACAGGCGGCTATGGGCGGTTCAATCCTCCCTGTTTCGGTCAGCAGAGAAGAGGACGGCATTCCCACAGTGTTGCGCCTTCCGACAGACACGACGATTTATGTTCCGGTCTATACCAACCCTGCCACAGGGGACAGCACACTCATCTGGGTGGCCGGAATCGCTCTTTCCGCATTGATCGGATTGAGCCTTTGCCTGATCAACGCAAAGAAAGCCAAAGTCACAAAATAGTGATCTGAATTCACAATACGAAGCAGACCCCGCGGCATGATGCTGCGGGGTCTGTTCGTGTCTAAGGTTGAAAATCTAAGATGCTCTTTACAGTTCCACGATGGTATTGTCCTGGATGTGTGCTGAGAAACGCTGTCCTCCCGAACGTGTAAATTGTCTTTCGATATCTTTGCCACTGTCGTTCATGATGAGCAGTTTGTTTCTGCGCTGGGCCACGAAAACATGGTCTATCTGCGCATCCGGAATGAACACCCTATGATCG
>CADBRS010000123.1 GCA_902797125.1 uncultured Ruminococcus sp. | reverse complement strand
GGCTCGATGATCTTTCCGAAAGGCACCAGACCCAGTTTGATCAGAGCCTGGAATCCGTTGCAGATGCCGCACATCAAGCCGTCCCGTTTTTCCAGAAGGTCTCCGACAGCTTCACGGATCTCCGCATTTCTGAAGAAGGCCGTGATGAACTTGCCGGATCCGTCCGGTTCGTCTCCGCCGGAAAAGCCTCCGGGGATAAAGATCATCTGAGCATCGTTGATTTTTTGAGCAAATAGTTCGACGCTCCGCTGGATCCCTTCTTTATCCATGTTGTTGACCACGAATATTTCAGGCTCTGCTCCGGCGTCTGCCGCAGCTTTGGCACTGTCATATTCGCAGTTTGTTCCCGGGAAAGCCGGGATCAGCACCTTCGGTCTGGCCGACTTGACGGCAGGCGAGCGGTGCACAGTAGTCTCGAAGGAAAGTTTCGGAACGGCATCCTTCGAAGGTTCCGTATAACTCGGATAAACGCTCTCCAGTTTGCTTTCGTAAACATGCAGGAGCATCATCATATCCAGGGATTTTGCACCATAAGACAGTTTTCCGTCGTCCGTCACCTGTCCGATCGGCTGGCCCAACGACGGATCGTCCGTTTCGACCAGGAAAGATCCGTAGCTGTATCCGAACAGATCTGCCATGGAAATGTCTTCATAACGGAATCCGAACCCGTTGCCGATACACATTTTGTACACGGCTTCTGCAAGTCCTCCGTAACCGGGGGTATAGCATGAAAGGATCTTTCCGTCCACCATCAGATCATGGATCCTGCGGTAGAGAGAGATCAGGGACTCGGTTTCAGGCAGTCCGTCCTTGTCGTAATCCGGTTTCATCAGCAAAGCGTAAGAACCGGACTTTTTGAAATCATCTGAAACGATATGATCGATCGGTTCGGTCGTCACGGCAAAAGAGACCAGTGTCGGAGGCACGTCGATCTGCTCGAAGCTTCCGCTCATGGAATCCTTTCCGCCCACTGAGCCGACGCCTAAGTCGAGCTGAGCTTTGAAAGCCCCCAGCAAAGCGGCCAACGGTTTGCCCCATCTCGTCCCTTCCTGACCGGGATGTTCAAAATATTCCTGGAAAGTCAGGTAGACTTTTCCGAATGACGCCCCGCTCGCAATCAGTTTCGAGATGCTCTCGACGACAGCCAGATAGGCGCCGTGATAGGGACTCTTTTCAGAGATGAAGGGGTTGTAGCCCCATGCCATGAGCGAGCAGGTGTCGGTGTGCTTCTTTTCGACCGAGATCTTCTGGACCATGGCTTGAGACGGAGACAGCTGATTCTTGCCTCCGAAAGGCATCAGGACCGTTCCTGCGCCGATCGTGGAATCGAAACGTTCGGACAGACCCCGTTTGGAGCATACGTTCAGATCCGAAAGCAATTCGTTATACCCTGATTCGAAGTCTGCAGGGATCGGCTTTGAGAAACTCTGCGCCGGTTTGACACGGATATCGATATGCTTTTCAGCCCCGTTGGAATTGATGAATTCGCGGCTGATATCGACGATGACCTTGCCTCTCCATCTCATCACGAGTCGAGGCTCTTCAGTCACTGTCGCCACGGGAGTGGCAAACAGGTTCTCTTCTTTGGCTAAGCGGATAAATTCCGGCGCGTCTTTGCGGTCGACGACGACAGCCATGCGTTCCTGGGATTCGCTGATGGCCAGTTCGGTCCCGTCGAGACCCTCATATTTTTTCGGGACCAGATCCAGATTGATATCCAGACCGTCCGCCAGTTCTCCGATCGCGACGGAAACACCGCCTGCGCCGAAGTCGTTGCATTTTTTGATCAGGGTGCAGGCGTCTTTCCTGCGGAACAGACGCTGCAGTTTGCGCTCTTCAGGCGCATTGCCCTTTTGGACCTCGGCTCCGCACTTTTCGACTGAGCTGACGGTATGCGCTTTCGAAGATCCGGTGGCTCCGCCTATCCCGTCTCTTCCGGTCGCGCCGCCCAAAAGGATAACGACGTCCCCCGGGACGGGAGCTTCCCTGCGGACATTTTCCTCCGGGGCTGCGGCGATGACCGCGCCGATCTCCATTCTTTTGGCCGCATATCCGCTGTGATAGATCTCGTCGACAATCCCCGTCGCGAGTCCGATCTGGT
Source organism: uncultured Ruminococcus sp. (assembly GCA_902797125.1). Lineage (GTDB taxonomy): Bacteria > Bacillota > Clostridia > Oscillospirales > CAG-272 > RUG14240. The sequence goes on along the minus strand of CADBRS010000123.1, from coordinate 3,092 downwards.
TGCCGTATGAAGAATAGCCGGCTGCGGCACCAGTCACGATTTTTCTTTGAGGGAGTTTGCCTTTGATGGTCGCATCCACACTCTGCAAAGGATCTGCGGCGCCTGTCACACGCATAGCTCCGTACACATAGGCTCTTCCCGACAAGGGATCACGGATCGCGCCGCCGATACAGGTCGCGGCACCGCCGAAAGGCTCGATTTCGGTCGGGTGGTTATGCGTCTCGTTCTTGAACAGGAGCAGCCACGGCTCTTCGACGCCGTCGACACAGACTTTGATCTTGACGGTGCAGGCGTTGATCTCATCGGACTCGTCCAGGTCTTTCAGTCTGCCGTCCGCTTTCAGAGCCTTGGCAGCCACAGTGGCCAGATCCATGAGGCAGACAGGCTTTTTGATGCCCAGATCCCGCCTGGTCTTCAGATAACTTTCATAAACCTTTTCGATCGATTTATCTTCGAAGCTGACGCTGTCGATCCGCGTCAGAAAAGTGGTATGTCTGCAATGGTCTGACCAATAGGTGTCGATCATCCGGATCTCTGTGATCGTAGGATCGCGTTTTTCAGACCTGAAGTATGTCTGGCAGAATTTGATATCGTCCAGATCCATGGCCAGACCCATATCCCGGACCATGTCTGCCAGTTCCTTTTCGGAAAAAGAGCAGAATCCTTTCAGGATCTGAACGTCATCAGGAACGTCATAACGAGCATCAAGTGTCTCTGGTAGTTCCAGAGAAGCCTCCCGGGAATCCACGGGGTTGATGACATATTTCTTGATGGCCTCTATCTCTTCCTTTGTCAGCTTCCCGTAAAGCACATAGACTTTTGCCGCTTTGATGATCGGGCGTTCGCCGCAGGAAATGATCTGGATGCACTGCGAAGCGGAATCCGCCCGCTGGTCGAACTGACCGGGGAGATATTCGACCGCAAAAACGGTGCCGTCCGCATAATCCGGAGTCTCCGTGGCTACGTCGGTCTGAACTTCGGAAAAAACAGTTCTGACGGCCGAATCGAACATGTCTTTAGTGATCTTTTCCGCATCATATCTGTTCAGAATGCGCAGACCGGTCAGCGATTCGATCTTGAGAAAATCTTTCAGTTCTTTCAGCAAGGAAGCGGCCTCGTTGGCCAATTCCTTCTTTTTCTCGACATATATTCTGTAAACCATCTCTACGATTCCTTTTTTGAAAGCGCTCTCTTACCGATATCATGGCGGTAATAGGCGTTTTGAAAACTGATTTTTGAAACGGCCGCATAAGACGCATCGACGGCTTCGCGAAGCGTTTTCCGAACCATCGTCACGCCGAGTACCCGGCCTCCGCTTGTCAGCAGTCTGTCATGATCCAGCGCGGCGCCGGCCACATAAACGTTTGGCCTCAATTCCTGCGGGATATGGATCTCAAATCCTTTATCGTACTTGACCGGATATCCCTGTGAAGCCATGATGACGCAGCATGCACAGCCGTCTTTGAACCTGACATCTGTATCCTTCAGTCGCCCGTTGGTCGTGGCCATCATGACCGTCAGCAGATCGGACTCCAGCAAAGGCAGCACGACCTGTGTTTCGGGATCGCCGAACCGGCAGTTGTATTCGATCACTTTCGGACCGTCCGGAGTGATCATCAGCCCGAAGTAGAGGCATCCTTTGAAAGTCCTTCCCTCCGTCTTCATGGCTTTGATTGTCGGAAGAAAGATATCCTTCATGCACCGGTCGGCCACGTCTTTCGTATAGAAAGGATTGGGCGCGATCGTGCCCATTCCACCTGTGTTCAGACCCTGGTCGCCGTCTCCGATCCGCTTATGATCCATCGAGGAAACCATGGGCTTCACCGTCTCTCCGTCCGTGAAAGCCAGGACGGAGACCTCAGGTCCCGTCAAAAACTCTTCCACGACGATCCGGTCGCCGCTGGATCCGAATGCTTTATCCTGCATGATGGACTTGACGGCGGCTTCGGCTTCCGGGAGATCCTGGGCGATGATCACGCCTTTTCCAAGAGCCAGACCGTCCGCTTTGATCACAGTCGGAAAACGGACTGTGCGGATATAGGCCAGCGCCTCTTCGGGGGACCCGAAGACTTCGAAAGCCGCAGTGGGTATCCCGTATTTTTTCATCAGATTTTTCGAAAAGGCCTTGCTGCCTTCGATGATCGCGGCTTCCGCGCGCGGTCCGAAACAGGGGATGCCGGCGTCTTCAAGCGCGTTGACGCAGCCTAATACCAGCGGGTCGTCCGGCGTGACTATGGCATAGTCGATCCGGTGATCGACTGCAAACGACACGATCTTGTCGATCTCTTTCGCCCCGATCGGAACGCATTCCGCGTCCGCGGCGATGCCGCCGTTTCCGGGCAGCGCGAAAATCTTTTCGACTTCTTTATTTTCTTTCAGTTTTTTGATGACGGCATGTTCTCTGCCACCGCCGCCCACGACTAACAGTTTCAATGGATTACCTCATTTCGTTCTGCATTTGATCAGTTGGGTGCAGACTTTTTCGGCCGAAGCCGGCAGAATGATCCATTCTGCCTCTGCCATCACCCGTTTCTGCAGTGATTCCGGCGTATCATCATCCCGGATCTTGACCGCTTTCTGCATGATGATCTTCCCGCCGTCCGGGATCTCGTTGACAAAATGGACCGTGGCGCCAGTCACCTTGACACCGTAGGCTAGGGCCGCCTCGTGGACATGGAGGCCGTAATAGCCTGCCCCGCAAAAAGAGGGAATCAGCGACGGGTGGACGTTGATGATCCTGTCCGCAAAACGCTTGCAGAATTTTTCGCCTAGTATGCACATGAATCCGGCCAGGATGATCAGCTCGATGCCGTTCTGTTCCAGGACCCGGATCATTTCATTTTCAAAATCTTCACGGTTGGCAAAATCTTTCCGGTTGACGACGGCCGTCGGGATATGCGCGTTTTCGGCCCGCTTCAGGGCGAAAGCTTCCGGTTTGTTCGATAAAACGAGCGAGATCTCGCCGTGCTTCAGCTTCCCTGCAGCCTCAAAATCGATCAGAGCCTGCAGATTGGTTCCTCCGCCGGAGACCAGGACCGCGATCTTGATTTTCTGAATCATGACGATTACCTTAACTCGATCTTCCGGTCACT
>CADBRS010000122.1 GCA_902797125.1 uncultured Ruminococcus sp. | reverse complement strand
GCGACCAATGCAGACGTTGCGGCAAACAGTGCGGACGCGACCAGCGCAGCCACGACTTTGGCGTGGTCCGTATTGTACGTATTCTGATTCAGTTCCGCATCGGCATCATCCAGCATCGTGCCTGGATTGACGGTCGTCTCGCTTTCGGCGGCGGAATCTTTTTCAGTCTCTTTCGGCTCGGTTGTCGGCTGGGTCTCGGTTTCCGGATCCTCCGGATCGGTCTCGAGTTCGCCCGGATCTTCCGGATCCTCGGAGGTCTCGGTCTCCTCCGGAGGCAGATAGATCGTATCGTCATCGTCATATTCACGGCCGTTGGAAATCGACTCGAAGCCTAATTCCGCGCCCGGTCCCAGATGCATGTTCAGGTCGGAAAGATCTGCGATGATCGTATCGATGCGGATCGTGGTCTTTTCGGCGATCTCGGTCTCGATATCCTCGATGATCAGCCTGAAATAATCGATGCCTAGCTTACTGGGTTCTCCGTGGATCTCCGCAGTCGGAATGGTCAGTTTGACAAGGTTCCACCCGACCTCCAAAGGCATCAGGATCACCTCTCCTACGGCCCACCTGTAAAAATCTCCTGCCGAAGGATCGCCCGAGCCCAGTTCGACGGTCATGGAATAATTCCACGTCTTGACGAATTGCGGATTCGAGATATAGAGGTAAAACTCGAGCATGGTGCATCCTTCGATGTTATGACCTCTATCAAAAGTGATCAGGATGTCCACGAAAGAATCTTCCTGCGGATTGATCTGATATTTCAGACAGGCTTCCCCTTCATATTTGTTTTCCGTATCCAGGGATAGTCTTTTGCTGGACCGGATCCCGGACAAGGATTCCGATTTGGACAAAACCGTCTTATAATCGATCGATTTGAAGCGCATGTTGTCCAGCTTGATCGTATAGTCCTTGTTCACGCCGTATTCACCTGCTTCGAACCAGATGTACATACGGAAAAAATTGAAGCGGGTCTTGACGAATCCGGCATTGGAAACGGACAGGACCAGATGGTTCCATCCGGGCTTGATGTCTTTCAATACGTCTCCGACGATCCAGGATTGCTCTTCTTGGTCGCAGGTGCCCGCGGACGTCACTTCGAACTGACCGGATTTGCTGCCGATATGCTTGAGAAACCCGACGTCGCTGGCATAGAAATCGAACGTGAACGTGTCCGTCGAGCTGACGTCGATCGGTGTTTCCAGCTTGTATTGGAAGATCAAGGCATGCTGTCCTTGTCCGTCAGCACTCATCTGGGACGGATTGAAGGTCTTGGACGCGGATGCAGTTCCCTGCGTCTTCACGGCTGTATCAAGCTCGGAGCCGCTCATGGGACTGTCACAGTCGATGACCAGGATGCCTTCGACATCGTCATCGTCCACTGCATGGATCGCCCACTGCCCGTGACCGAGCAAAAGGCAGACGATGAGCAAAAGCAAACAGATTTTGAGTAAGGCCGCAGGATGCCGCAAACGAGTCATGGGCTCCCTCCTTTTTTCTTTATACTGTCTCATATGAGACATTATATCGCATTTTTCTTGATTTTGAGGATCAGGAAAACACAAACAACGACCGTCGTTACAGAAAACAATACGGACGCCGTGATCGAGGCAACCACCTTGGCGTGATCGGTATTATAGGTGTTCTTGCTCAGTTCCGCGTCGGCGTCATCGAGCATGGTGCCTCCACCCGTTTCCTTTTCAGACAGAGTCACCTCATCCGGGTCGTCATATTCCCGACCGTTCGAAACGGAGGTCTGCCCCATGTTCTCACCGGCCCCGATGTGGAGTTCGGAATTGACGGTGTCTCCCCGGATCTCATCCAGCCGGAAAGTCGTTTTTGTGGTTCCGGATCCCTCGATGTCCCGGATAAAGAGTCCGAAATAGGAGATCTGTTCGATATCCGGTCCGGTCTTCCCGTCCCCGTTTCCTATGGTCAGTACCAATTTGTTCCAACCGAGTTCCAGCGGAACGATCAAAAGTTCTAAGACGTCCCACTCATAGTAGGCCTGCGCACTCGAACCCACACGGACAGTCAGCGTCTTCTGCCACTTGGTGCAGAAATCCGCGTTCGAGATGTAGAGATAAAATGAAACGACGTTATTGTGCGAAAGGTCTTTCGGTTCGGTAACAAATTCCAGCGAAAAACCGGTATCCACCGCCGGATCTAGCTGCCACTTGACGCTGTAATCGCCCTGCCGCTTCCCGACCGGATCCAATGTTAGTTTTTTCGTAGCCGTCAATCCGTCCAGATTTTCCAGACCTGAGATCGGGACCACGTAGTCTACTCTCCTGAAACACATGTTGTCAAACTTGATCGTGACGTCCTTATCCTTTGACTTAGATGTGGAAAACCACATGTACAGCCGGAAGAAATTAAAGTGTTCCGGTTTGAAAGGCGATTCGGTGAGATCAAGAATAATATGATTCCATCCGGGTTTGATTTTTGCAAGTGATTCGCTGACGTCCCAGTTCTTTTCCTCTTGGTCGCAG
>CADBRS010000121.1 GCA_902797125.1 uncultured Ruminococcus sp. | reverse complement strand
GCGTCAGAAAGACGATGCCAACGACGCCGAAGAGCAGGATCGCGAAATTGGACGGGAAATAGTAGCCCGTGATCAGATGGTAAGGCAGGAACAGCAAAACCACCGGAGCGATCCCGTAGTAGGAATAGTATTTCCCTTCGAACAGCAGATGATCCCATTTGTAGGAAACGCCGGCCATGCTCCGTTCGGACCAGTCGTAGGGATTGTTGAGCCCGAGCAGCTTTTCGTTGGGCTCGTCCAGAAGCGATACCTGACCGTGCTCGAACGCATCGACCAATTCGCGCGTCATCTGATTGCCGTATTCCATCCGGAAATCCGGAAGGCCGCATTCCATGACAGACAGGGCGACCGATAAGACTACGAAAATCACAGTCATCGAAATCGCGATCCGGAGGAACTGTTTTTCCCTGCCCTCGTAAGGCGCTTTCAGAGATTCGAACGTAAAGAGCGCATAGAGGACATACGCGACGATCACGAACAGTGCAAGCCTCACCGCGGAAAAGCGCATGGGGATCCCCTCGTTCAGTGTGATCCCGGTGTACTCCACCGTCCACTCCGTTTCAGGCTTTGTCAGGATGATCCGGAGTTCGGAAACGTTGCCGCTCAGATCCAGCGGGATGTATTCGGTTCTGACTTCGCCGGAAATGATCTCTCCGGAAGCCAGATTCTGGCGGAAAGAATAGGCCTGAGTCTCATCTTTCGCGTCCACCCGGACCGTTACGTACCCGGGGTTTCTGTTGCCTGACTCATTGTCCGGGAACTCGGCTTTGATCCGGATCGTCCCGACTTTTTGTCCGACATTCCGGAGCAGGATCTGCGCGCTGTCGGACGTCTGGACCAGTTTGCCTGATTCCTGATCCATGCCGGTCGTACTGACGTAATAGTCATTAAGACCCCATTCTTGCTTTTCATATCCCCCGAACCACAGGTGGAAGGAATGAAAATTGACGACAAAGATCTCAAAAAGCAGCGCGAAACTCAGGATCGCGATCCCAAAGATTTTGGTCTTTTTCTGTTTCGGAACCAGAAGAAAAGCGCCGACAAGTGCCCCCAGAAGCAGAAAATAAATGATTGTGTGGATCAATGGAGGATCTCCTTTCGTGTTCCGAATCAGAAAACTTCCTCATCCGCATCCAAAAACACATGGGGATGAGAAGAAAGTATTTTTTGGTAGCAGGGACAGGCGGCACCGTGATCGTTGATGATACCGCAAGCCTGCAAATGGGAATAGACCGTCACGGGGCCGACAAAGCGGAAGCCCCTTTTCCGGAGGTCTTTCGAGATCCGGGCAGACAGTCCGTTGGATACGGGAAACCCGTTTTCGGGATGCCCTTTGTAAACAATGACGCGGCCTTCCGAATAAGACCAGAAATAGGCGCAGAGCGAGCCGAATTCATCCCGGATCTGAAGAGCGGCCCGGGCGTTGGAGATCAGCGCGGAGATCTTCCGGGGCGCCCGGATCATGCCTTCGGTGTCAAGGATCCTTTGGACGTCCTCTTCGGTATACCGCGCGATCTTTTCGAAATCGAAGCCGTCCAGACAGGCGCGGAAGATCTCTCTTTTTTTGAGCATGAGCGTCCAACTGAGCCCGCACTGGAAACATTCCAGAGACAGATGCTCGAACATGGCCCTGTCATCGTGGACAGGAACGCCCCATTCCGTCCCGTGATATACGGTATACATCTCGCTGAGAAAACCCCAGGAGCAGTCATTGGCCATGAGAAAAACCTCCTTTTGGCTAGAAGCAGATCATCGGCAGCGCGCCTCGAAACAAGAGACACATACCTGCTTTCCTCTTTTACTCACCGGGAGTGTTATTTTCGTCCTGCGGATCCGGCTCTTCCGGGGTCTGCGGGTCATCCGGTACCGGTTCCTGAGGATGCTGAAAGTCCGCCTCGATTGCTTTCCTTGTTTTCCGGAAATTGATCACGACAGATACGACGGACACAATGACGGCGACGCAGCCGGCAATGACCAGAATGACGGCGATCAGCTGACCCAGTTTCGATTCCACTACCCGCTCGGGGTTGTTTTCGTCATAATAAAAGCGGATCGTGTCTCCGGCGCTGTAGTCGACCTTTTTGTCCAGCATGAAAGTATATTCGTAGTCCTTTCCGTCGACTTCATACGTAAAGTTGACGATGATGTTCTCGCCTTCTCCGACCTTCACCTGACTCACGGACGTGACCGTACCGGTCGATTCGATCCATTTTCTCGGCTGCCCGGAAAGAATGACGGCGCCTACGATAACGACGATCAACGCGATCGGCAGAACGAACCGTGCCAGACTGGTTTTTCTGAAAAAAGAATCCGCTTGATTATCCGACGTCATGGTCAATACCTCTTTTTATCGATATGCATATAGTTTAGCACAAAAAGAAATAATAGTAAAGGACTATGTCCCGTCTGCCTGCCGGGAAGGCAGCAAAAAACCGCACCGGACGAACCCAATGCGGTTTCTTAAGAGAACGGATCTGAAATCGATCAGCCGTTCAGGATCTTGTTCAAGCAAGCATATTTGACACATAAGACCAGACAGTCCAGTGCGTCGGACAGGTCGGAGAGCGAAGGATATGTCGGCGCGAGGCGGAGATGATTGTCCCTCGGGTTGTGACCGTACGGGAAAGCGCCTCCGGCTTCGGTCAGTTTGACTCCTGCGGTTTTGCAGAGCTGATAAACGTTTTCCGCACAGCCGTCCATCGTATAAAGACTGACGAAATAACCGCCCTTGGGCTTCGTCCAGTCCGCGCACCCGGTTCCCCCGAGACCTTCCGCCAGTTTTTTCATGACCAGCTCGAATCTGGGACGCAAAATCTGCGCGTGCTTCTCCATCAGCTGATGGACGTTCGCGGCATTTTTGAAAAATCTGACGTGCCTCAGCTGGTTGACTTTATCGAATCCGATCGTTTGTGCGCCAAGCAGTTTCTTGGCCTGTTTCAGATTGTCGTCCCACATGGCCATCATGGCCACTCCCGCACCGGGGAACGTCATTTTGGACGTGGACGCGAAGTAGAGGATCCTGTTCTCGTTCCCTGCTTCCTTGCAGGCCGAGAATATGTCTTTCAGTTCATCATGGTCGTTCTGATCGAAATCATGCACGCCGTAGGCGTTGTCCCAGAAGATCCTGAAATCCGGCGCGGCCGTATGCATGTTGGCCAGTCTGTCCACGGTCTCGTCCGAATAAGTATATCCGTCCGGATTGGAATATTTCGGAATGCACCAGATGCCTTTGATCGACTCGTCGACAGACACAAGCGCTTCCACCTGGTCCATATCCGGTCCGGTCGGCGTCATGTTTACGGGGATCAGTTCGACCCCGAGAGTCTCACAGACGATGAAGTGCCGGTCATAACCCGGAGAAGGCGCGAGGAACTTGATCTTTTCCTGCTTGCGCCAGGGGCGAACGCTTCCGGGGACTCCGAACATCATGGCCCGGGTGATCGTGTCGTACATCAGATTCAGGGAGGAGTTCCCGCCGATGATGATGTTCTTTTCAGGCAGTCCGAACAGATCCGCGAAGATCCGCTTCATCTCGGGAATGCCGTCCAGTCCGCCGTAGTTGCGGACGTCCAGCCCGACCTCGGAGATGAACTCGTCCGTATCTTCCAGGGCTCTCAGAATCGGAGAAACCATGTCAAGCTGCTCTTTCCCGGGCTTTCCTCTGGAAAGATCCAGGGACAGTCCTTTTTCGCAGAGCTGCTCGTATTCTTTCTTCACTTTTTCAAACTCCAAAACCGCTTCGGAGCGAGGTAATTCCTGATATGTCATGTTGCCTCACCAAAAAAGATCCTTACAAATCTGCCAAACGCAGTGCTGGCATTATATCATGTTTCATCTGCAAATTGCAATAGTAAATTCAGATTTTTTCATTTTTTAGGCAAAAAAGCTTAAAAAAGTGTCAAAAATGAAAAAATCGGATTTGGTTTTTGCAAAAAGGCTTCAAAATATCCGGACGGTTTTCAGTCCGTCCGGATCCATTTCAATGATTTCCCTTTTGCTCCACGGCCACGATTTCTTCCTGCGAAGCCTGCTTCAATGAATAGGTGTCGAAAGCGGCTTCTCTGGGCAGCTGGATCTCGATCCTGTCGATCTTTTGCAGGAGGCATTCTCCGGATTGCATGGACACGTCGAAAACGTGTCCCCCCTGTGTCCTGTCCTTGGACACAAAATGCAGATGCCAGCCGGATGCATTGATCCCGTCCATATAGTCCGGATAGTAGACGCAGATTAATGTGCCGTACAGGTGCTCGAAACAGAAATCCTTTTGCGTTTTCGAGAGGATATCTTTCAGAGAGACGTGCTGGGACTTATATGCGGCGCCCGCACGGGCCTGCACCAGATCGAAAAATCCGTCGATCTTGGCGATGTGGATGCTGTTCAATCCGAACCATTCCTCGATCCGCAAGGTCAGCTCGGTTTTGATCTCTTCGATGCCAGGCATGGGCCCCATCCGGATCGTCCGGCCGTTTTCGAGAAAACTGGCAACGGCAAAAGGAACGCCTGCCGTATCTTCCGCCGGCACGATCGTGCCGTCCTGCCTGGCCTGATAGCACCTGCCGTCCGCGATGATCATTTCCCCGTCGACGCTCTCGAAGGTACCCAGTCCGGTGTCTCCGTGTTTCAGAAGTTCTTTCACCGTGACGACGGATTTGGTATATCCAAGGGCCAAGGCCTGCAAAGTTGAAACCTGATAGATCTTGCTCGATGTCATTGATAATATCCTCAACTGTAATGGTCCAATATCGGTTAGATTGGAGAAAAAAAGATTCCGTGAACCTGATGAAGTCTACCCTGTTCACGGAATCGGATAATTCGAAAATGAAGATCCGTCAATCGGTCATCTGTTGACGAAGCGCCGCAAACTTGGGTGACTTTTGATCCAGTTCAGCAAATGAATTTTCCGAAGGAATATCATTCATTCCTGCTTCCATGTAGTTCCTCAGCACGCCGACCAGAACGAACGGACGGATGAATGCAGAATGAACGAAACTCCAGATCAGAAGCCCGATGATCGCTGCGACCACGAGCATGAGCGTCGTAGGATTCGTGATAATGTTTGAAACTTCGATCTCGTTACGGACACCAAACTCGGCAATCTCGTTTGCCAAAGTCGCAAAGGTTTGCGGAACAGCCAGGAAAATAGCGTAGCAAATACCGAACACGGAACCGCCGATCAAGACAAGAGACGCAAGTCCCATACCGAAAATCCGGCCCACGTTCTTCGCCAGCGCTTTGCCGTGTTTGAAGAAAAGAACGGAACCTTCCAGAGTCGCCTTGACGCTGCTCTGATCTTTTCTGAAGAACACCCATCCGAGGCAGCAGTCGCACATGTAGGAGACGACTGTTTGAATCGCACTGGATATCGTGGATCCGATCGCTCCGCCGGTATCTCCGCCGATCGCGTTGCCCAGTGCGGTAATGCCCCGCCCGATCTGATTAAAAATCGCTTTGATGACTTTCGTGACGGCGAACAAGGCGGCGACCGTAGCAAATCTTTCTTTGACGATCCGTCTGCCTTCCTGGTACACGTTTTCCGGCAGTTCGTTTTCCGTGATGCCGTACGTCATCATGGCGATCTGGCTTGCTTTGATCGTGTAAGAAATGAAGTGACCGACCAAACCCGCGACCACCAAACCGATGACCAGGCCGACAGCCAAACCGAGCATGCCCATATCGTTCACTTGGTTCATGATCAGGAATCCGGCCACGGCAAGTGCTGCCACAACCACCAGCGTGATCAGGTCGATGAGCAGTTTGCGAAGAGAAAAGCATAATGTTTTCTTGTAAATTTCTTTGTTGTTCATTGACAAACCCCCAAAAGAAGTATTGACGGTTATTATTATATCTTCAAAGACTCGATAAGTCAACCGGTCCGACCCAATTCTGCTATTCCAAACAACCGGAATGCATCGATATGAATTACATTCTCGTGTCTTTGGGGAAACCGGATGTCGCGGCGATGTCAGGAAAGCCAAAAGGTTTTTAATCTGGCTGACAGTGATTCCGGATTTCCGACTGCTTTGACGTTCTTCCAATGATTGGGGAAAAGTGTGAGGTGCTCATGGTCTGAAAAGCGGTCATCGACCAGAACGACGACACCTCTGTCGGTTTTTGTACGGATGACCCGCCCTGCGGCCTGCAAGACCGCGTTCATTCCCGGATACAGGTAGGCATATCCGAATCCTTTCCCGTTCAGGTCGTCGTAGTATTCCGACAGGATATTCCTTTCGGAAGAGAGAGACGGGATGCCCGTGCCGAATATGATCGCGCCGATCAGACTGTCGCCCGGGAGGTCGACACCTTCGGCAAAAACGCCTCCGCAGACGCAAAAGCCGACGGTAATCTGCAGTTCCTGATTCTTCAAGGCATCCAAAAAATCTTTTTTCTGACTGTACGTCATAGAAGGCGTCTGCACGATCGTTTTGATCTTCGGATATGTCTTCTGGAAAGCGGCGGAAATCTTCCTGCAGAAATCGTAGGAAGGACAGAAAACCAGATAATGCCCTTTTCTGGCAGATACAGTCGCGGCGATATATCGCAACGCCTCGCCCATATTCCGGTCTCTGTCAGACGCGCGCATCGAGATCCTGTCGGCGACCGTGACGCAGAGATTTTCGTAAGGAAAAGGAGATGGCAGATCCAGCGTCGCAGTCCTCAGTCCCCTTCCGAATAGATCGGAAAAATAATCCAGCGGTGTGAGGGTGGCTGAGAAGAAAAGCGAGGCTTTTGCTTCTTTCAGTCGGTCCGAGATCATCGGAGCCGGATCCAGGCATACGAGCCTGAGTGCGGTTTGAGAGCCTTCCCTGAAAATGAAAAGGACGTGACTGGAGCGGGATGTCTCCGCCTTGTTCTTCCTCTCCTTTTCAAATATCTTCACGAACCTGTTCGCACTTTCGAAGCGGGATCCGTCCGGATCGAACAGAGCCCGGTCGGAATGGGTCAGGGACAAAAGATCCATCTGATAGCGGCCGACGGCCTCGATGAGTTCGTCCGGGATCTCCCTCAGTACACCTGTCCCTTTTTGGATGCCGTCTCCGTCCAGAACCATGTCTTCTTCGATCGTTTTGCCAATCCCGGAAATGATCTGTCCGACAGCCTTTTCGCTGCGCAGAGCCCGGAGAACTCCGTCTCCGATCTCTTCGCGTTCCGGAAGATGATGACCCAGACATTCCGTATCCCGGACCGTCACGCTGTACATGTCCCGGACCCGGTCGGTCAGGTTATGCGCCTCGTCGATCAAAAGCATATAGGGCTCGTCCGGACATTCGGTTTCTTCCGTGAAGAAATCGCGATAGACCATCAAAGGATCGAAGACGCTGTTGTAGTCGCAAATGACCACGTCAGATATTCTGGCGCAGATCTTGGCCAAATAGTAGGGGCAGATCTTGTATTCGGCTCCGATATTCCGAATATCCGAAGCCGTGAGCACCCAGGATCCGTTCCATACAGATTCAAGAGCTTTCGGAAGCTTTTCGTAGAAAGATTCTGCATAGGGGCAGATGTCCTGTGAACACATTTCCCTGCTGTATCCTCCCGCTCTCAGACACCAGTCCGAAAGGGCCCGCATCGTGATCGAGCGAACGCATTTCACGCCTCGGTTGATCAGACGGCAGGCTTTTTCGGCTTCCTGTCTAACGGAGGCCTTGGCCGTAACATAGAAAAGTCTCGAAAGCGTTCCGTCCGCCAAACGCGTCACCGCTCCGTAGAGCGATGAGATCGTTTTGCCGATCCCTGTAGGCGCCTGGACAAACAAAGCCGTGCCGTTTTTGGCGGCTCCCCGACATTCCATGATCAGTTCGCTCTGACCCTCCCGGAGTTCGGAAAACGGGAAAGGCGCCTGTTTCATGAGAAGCGGCCGCTGACCCTTTTTTTCTTCTGTCAACCGGGCAAAAGGCAACATGACGTTGAGCCATTTGAAAGCCTTGTCGCCGAGATGATCTGCCGGTCTTACTTCCACGCACTCGATCTGTCCCCTTTTCAGTGCTTCCTGAGGGGAAAGTCTCGTTTTTGAAGTTGCGTTCATCAGGAAAACAGATCCGCAAACGCGGCGCGCAGGATCCGGGACCGTCTTTGAAAAGACGAACATACGGAGTTCGATCAACGCTTCACAAATCTCGGTAAAGACAGATCGTTCCCTCATTCGGTAGGGTCTCCTGACAGCCAGCCCGATCAGATATCTGTCGTCTGAGACGGCATAGACTCCGGGCGTAAAAGACAGGATCAGATCCTGATCCCCGATGCTGACAAGGACCTCTTTCGTGTCGACGTCTTCACGCAGTTCGCCTGCACCGTCCATCGAAGTAAGAAGCAGCTCCCCGAGCACCTCGGGATCCGCCTCTTTCCCGTTTCGGTCACCCGTATGCAGATCTCCGCAAAGGGGCGTAGAGGCAAGAAATGAGTCCAGATTCAATTTTACAACATCGTTTTCATACGAAAAACCGAACCACTGGCTCATTTTCTAATCCTTTCAAAGACGAATCGTTTGCGAAAGAACGAAACTGCGGCTGTCCGTTCCTACGGAGATCCTGAAATCTCCCGGTTCCACTTCCCATTTTTTGTTGACGGAAAAAACGCGGAATGCGTTTTCATCCAGGGTAAAGGACAGTTCCTTCTCTTCACCGGAGCGCAGCGAGACGCGCCTGAATGCCTTCAGCTGTGCAGGAGGAGTCACGACGGAAGCAACGACGTCCGTCACATAGATCTCCACCACTTCGTCTCCGTCTGAAGGTCCCGTGTTTCTGACCTTCAGCGTCACGGTCGCGCGGGCGGGACCGTCTACCCGCACGGACAGATCCGAATAGGAAAACGTCGTGTAGGACAGGCCGAATCCGAACGGATACAGTGCATTCTTCGGTCCTTCTAGATAGTCTCCCGCACCGCCGGGAAGCATCGTATAGTAGCAAGGGATCCGCGTAGAATCGCGCGGCAGAGAAACCGGCAGTTTTCCGAACACATTGGTTTTTCCGAGCAAGGCGTCCGCGATGGCATATGCGCCTTCGCTGCCTCCGAAGAACGTCATCATCATGGCGTTGCAGATGCGGCTTTCCTGTGAAAGTTCGAGCTGCTTGCCGTTTTCAAGGACAAGGATCAGCGGCTTGCCCAGCGCATGCAGTTTTTCCAGAAGTTCCTTCTGACGCCCGTACAGATCGAGCGTGCAGCGGTCTCTTCCTTCCCCGCTGGTGATCGTATTGTCGCCTCCGACGAAAACGATGATCTCGCATTCGGAAGCGATCCGGACGGCTTCGTCCAATTCATCCCCGATATCTTTTTCAGCCTCGCTGAAAAGGTGGGGCTGACCGTCCACGATCCTGGGACCGTCTTCGTGAGTGATCGCGCATCCGGAGCACTGACGGATCTTTGCGTCAGGAAGCATCTCCTTCAAAACCCGGTAGACGGAAGGGATCTCATATCCGGTCGGTATGGAGCTGTACCCTCCGATCTTCTGGCTTGCGGACGATGGTCCGATCAAGGCCAGACTCTTTACATTTTTGAGAGGCAGGACGCCGTCGTTCTTCAAAAGAACGATGGATTCGGCTGCCGCTTTGCGGGCCGTTTTCAGGTGATCTTCACACCGGATCACGGACTCGTGCAGTGTTTCGTCCGTATAGGGGCGATCGAAGAGCCCCAGTTCATATTTCATGGTCAGGACGCGGGACGCGATATCGTCGATCCTGGATTCCGGGATGCTTCCCTCCCGGACAAGATCGATCAGCGTGTCGATCCAGAAGGTCGCGGAATAATCGCAGCAGCCCTGGACGTCCAAACCGTTCAGCACCGCAAGACGGATCGCGTCTTTGTCATCCACGGCGACGTGATGGTCGTGGACCAGTCTTTTGACGCCGCCCCAGTCGGAGCGGGCGATCCCCTGCAGTTTCATTCTGTCTTTC
>CADBRS010000120.1 GCA_902797125.1 uncultured Ruminococcus sp. | reverse complement strand
TGAGTGGTTTCTCTTGTAACGGAGACCTATCTCAAAGCCTACTCAACCACTTTGAACACTTCACATAGATTCTATACCATGCTCGGCGATTTAATCACCGAGTAGTTGACCGCCTCAAGGTAGCTGTCTCTATCGATTCTCATAGATCAACCCCCCGATTCTTGTTGTTGCTGCCATTAAAATACAATTCGGCAAATTTTGCAACGTAATTATACAGACTATGTTACAACTTTTGCCTATTTCGGCAGTTTTTGTAACATACATAGGTCACTTACGTTACAATTTTTGCCGATCACGGCAGTTTTTGTTACCGATTCTAAGTTTTATTATATTACTATCAGCTGACGATGGCGGTCAGCACGCAGGACACGCCGTAATTGTTGCCCAGAATATAATTGATGACGTAATAATTGGTTTGGGACGAATCGATCTCATCCACCAATACGCGCACGGGATAACCGGTGCCTACATTGTCCACCCGGTAGATCTCGGTCCGCATGTTCTTCCGGACGTATTCGCTGGTGAGCGGAAGGACCGGATCATGATAGGTCTTGCTGGCCAGATGGATCTCGAAATCGAAGTCCAGAAGGTCTACCGTCCCGTCTCTGGGGATCAGGAGAAAATGATCGTCGAATCCGCGGATATGCAGTTCCGTGCTCGTGGAATAGAGCGGCAAAATGAATTCGTAGACGTCGATATCCGCTTTGGGGATCAGGAGGAATTCCTGCTCGTTGGAAAGACATGTCCAGACTTCTTCCCCGCCTTCATAGGTGTCTTTGGTATACCAGCCCAGGAAGAATTCGGTTTTGGTTTTGATCTTTCTGGACGGCTGCAACGACACTTCGTTGACCTGGCCCAGGTCTTCGGTCTTGCCTTCGGAAGTGATCAGCCTTACATGATACTGGCCGGATTCGGAAGCGGTGTCTTTTTCAGTCTCGGTTTCGACCGGTTTTTCCGTCTCGGTAACCTTTTCGGTCTCGGTTTCGGAATCGACCGGTTTTTCAGTCTCTTTGCCGTTTTCAATCTCCGTTTCGGTTTCTCTGTCTGAAGACTCCGCAGATTCTGTTTCGGTGGAGACCGGTTCTTTTGCGCTGTCGCTTTCGCGGACGTTCAATCCGGACTCGATCTTTTCGAAGAAGTCCGTGACTTCCTTGACGTCCTTATCCGAGAGTTTGATCTCGGAAATGCCGATCTTTTCGGATGACTGCTGGAACGACTCGAACGTGTCGAAAGATTTTTGGGAAACGGACGGATCTTCGGTCCCGATCTTTTCGATGACGCCTTTGAGTTCATCGACGGTCACGAGGTCTTTTTCCTCGACTTCCATCACGACCTGCTGCAAGGGCTGGACCTTGAAGGTCCCGACCTGATACGAGCCGTCCGCGGTCTTCTCGACGACGGAGAGTTCGATCTCGCCCCTGAAAAGCGCATAGGAGATCTGGCAGACGCCGTTCTCGACCCGGACGTCGGTTTTGAAGACGGTCCCGCGGATCGCCATGGTGGAGTTGGGGGTCTCGACGTCGAACGTCTGATTCTCTCCCAGCTTGTTCTGGACTTCGGTGAGGATGGAACCTTCGCTGACCGTGAGCTTGGTGCGGTCCGCGTTCTTCTCGGACGTCTCCAGATAGATCTTGGAATTTTCGCCGATATAGACGAATTTATCTTCGTCCAGTTTCAATACGCATTCGGAATCTTTGGACGTAAGGATCTGATCCTCGTTTTTCAGATTCATGCTCTCATAGGCGTCCAGCGTCTTGTCCCCGCGCAGGATCTGAACGGTCCCCTCCATGGTCTGGATGCGGACGGAACGGTAGCTGTCCTCGCCCTTACGGTTCAGCGCGACGGCCAGGATGACGGAGAGAGCGATCAGCACGGCGGCTGCGATCGAGATGATGATAATCAGTTTTTTCTTAGAATTGTCCATGGTTCAACGTTTGCTCCGGAAATCTGAAAATGATTCGACAAGTTGCTTGTCCAGTTTGCCCTCGTCCGCCATTTCACGAAGGATGGCGAGGGCTTTTTCGTTAGGCATGGGTTTTTTGTAGGGTCTGTCTGCGGCGACCAATGAGTCGTAGATGTCCGAGATCGTGATGATCCGGGCATATTTGGAAAGCTGGTCGTTCTTGAGGTGATTCGGGTAGCCCGAACCGTCCAGGAATTCGTGGTGGTTTGCAGCGATAGCCCGGACGTCTTCGTATTGCTTTCCGAAATCCAGCTGGTCCAATATCTCGTTGGTATAGACGACGTGGCGCTGGATCTCTTCCCGTTCCTTGGCCGTAAGGGTGCCGGTCTTGATGTAGGCGCAACTGAGTTCCTCTTCGGTAAGGATATGGATGACGCCGTATTTGGTGACGTAGGATTTGGACCGGATCTTTTCGATGAAGTTCTTGTCCTCGTCGAGCAGGAACGTGGCACCGTTCAAGCGGCTGATGAAGGAACGGACCTCCTGGATGAAAGCCGTCTCCTTCTGGTATTCGGGCTGTTCGATGAGTCCTTCCATGAACTGGTTTTCAAGCCAGCACTCGATCAGGTCGTACCGGACCATCATGCCGTCGTAAAGACCGGAAAAACGGGTCGCCTTGTTGAGGATCTCCTCCTTGACGATCATCTTGCCGATGTCGTGGAGCATGGCGGCCATGACCAATTGCTCTCTGTCCGACTTGGGGATATTGTCCCCGTGTTTGTTGAGATAATCTATGAAGGCGCCGCAATAGTAGGCGACGTGGACCGTGTGGGACGCGTTGAACGGAGTCCTGGATTCGATCGCCTTGATCATGGCGTTGATGAAGGAATCCAATAGCCCTTTGATGTTGTCGTACAAGGTGATGTTGTTTAAAAGGATCCCGCACAGCGTAGAAAGCTGGAAAACGGTCTCCGCCACTTCTGTGGAAAACGGGATCACGTTCCCGTCTTCGTCCTGTGCGTTGATGAGCTGCATGACGCCGAGCACGTTCTTTTCCTTGTCGAAGAGCGGCAGCACCAACACGGACTGCGTGTGATAGCCTGTCATCTCGTCGTAGGTCTTGGGACCGGACCAGTTGTACTCTTCGTCGTTGTAGACGTCTGCGACGCAGATCATGCGTTTTTCGCGTGCGCACAAAGACGCGACCGAGACCGAATCCAGGGGCACGGGAGGCAGATCGATGGTCTTGCCCCGGCCGCCCTGACGGACTTTTTTGGATTTCGTGATCATATAGAAGAACCGGAGTTCATCCTCTTTCAGCAGGTACAGCGTGCCTCCGTCCGAGTTGGAGACTTCCATCCCGACGCCCAGGATGTCTTCGAGCAGTTTGCTGTAATCTCCCTCACGGGACATGTCCGTGATGACTTCGAGGATCTTTTCCGTATCATGATGATGAATGGCCAAGGTTGTAACCCTCCCTGATGTAGCGAATGGAATCTGCCGTTTTCTGAAGATCCGGGATCTCGATCAATGCCGTGGTGTCTCCGGGCAGTTTCGAGATCTGTGCGAAGACCTTTCGGTAGTCTATCCTGCCCTGCCCGATGGTTTCGTGGCTGTCGAAGACCAGATCGTTGTTGTTGAGATGCAAGTGCCGGATGTACGGACTAAGTTTTTCAAACCATGTCTCCAGCGGCACCGGAGACAGGGCCGCGTGCGCGACGTCCAGACAGACCGAAACGCGCTCGTGATTTGTTTGGACCATGAGCGAGGCCAGCATGTCCGGTGCATCGTCGAACATATTTTCGATATAGATGTTCAATTCCGGATAGGCGTCTGCGAACCTTCGGTATGCGGACGCGCACATCTCGGTCCACCTCTGCCGGTACGCAGGATTCCGGGCCATCCAGACCACGTAGTTGGTATGGAACACGACCGCGCGGCAGCACAGCCTTTGCGCGATCTCCAGACTCTGCCTCACCCTTCGTTCGGAGATCTTCCGGATCTCTGGATCTGTGGAATCTATGACGATATCGTAGAAAGCACCGTGCAAGGTGTCGCCCCGGCGGTTCAGTCTTTCATAGAGACGCACGCGCTGGTCCAGAGCGGCCGGGTAGTCCAGAAGCTCGGGATCGAAGAAATCGTTGTATTCAAATCCCAGATCTTCCGATGCCGACAGCGCAAGACTGTCTTCCAGCCTGGATGCGTCCGGTATCATATAAAGTCTCAAGATGTCAGTCCTCCTTGAGAGAAATCACTTTGTATGTGTTGACGGTGACCGATTTGCCTTTCAGGGCAAGCGGCCCGATGGGTTCGGCTTCGACCCGGTCCTTCACTTCTTCATAGAGCGCTTCCGAGATGAGGATCTCTCCGGCTTTGGCGTTGGATTCGAGCCTGGACGCCGTGTTGACGGTGTCTCCGATCGCGGTATAGTCCATGCGCGCATCCGAGCCTATATTGCCTACGACCGCGTCTCCTAAGTTGATCCCGATGCCGAACGAGCAATGTTTGCCGTATTTCTCGAATGCGATCTTGTCGATGCGTTCGCTGCCCTGTGCGATGAGCCAGGCTGCCCTGACCGAGCGGTAGGCGTAGTCCGGGAGATCGAAGGGGGCGTTGAAAAGGGCCATGGTGGCGTCCCCGATGAATTTATCCAGCGTGCCGCCGGCTTCGAAAACGGCGGACGTGGTGAGCGTGAGATATTCATTGAGAATTGACACGACGTCTTCAGGCGGGAGAGACTCGGACAGCGTCGTGAAGCCGCGGATGTCTACGAACAAACAGGCGATCCGCCTCTTGGTCCCTCCGACGTCCACATGGAAGCTGCCGTCTTTGAGCGCCTGGTCCACGACCTGGGGCGCCACGTATTTTTTGAACGTCTGAACGGTCTTCCGTCTTTGCAGGAACTCTTCTCCGTACCGGAAGACGACGCAGACGATGAAAGAGGCGATCAGGCCTATGAACAATCCCGTGAAGGGACAGTACACGTGCCAGATGTAGAGGAGCGATTGGATCCCGAAAAGCGCCAGGAGGGCCACCAGTCCCGAGACCGAGGAGATCCATGTTTTGACTTCCAATATGAGGAAAGCGAACAGGAACAAAAGGACCAATGAGACTAAGGAGACCAGCCACTTCGGGGTTTCCACGATCAGTTCGTCTTTGAGGAAAGCGTCTATGATATTGGCATGGATCTCGACCCCGTAGCTCTGCGAGCCGCGGTCGATAGGGGTGAAATAGCTGTCCTGAAGACCGGACGCGAGTGCCCCGATGAGCACGATGCTCCCTTCCGTGTCCGAAGGCACCCGGCCTTCGTATACGTCATAGAAAGAGACGATGCTGTAGCCCTGTCCGGACGAGGCGCTGTAATTGAAGCGGAAAACGTCCGAAGAGTTGAACTGTCTTGCAGTTTCGGACCGGGACGTCTGGTAGGATCGGTAGATCGCATAGGCGAAAGAGTCCATCTCTGTCTCTCCGCAGTCCATGACGGGACGGACCCGTCTGGCATAGCCGTCCGAGCTGTCCAGGAGCGCGTTGACGTACCCGGTCTTCACGCATTCCTGCAACGCCGGGTAGGGATAAGATATCTGACTGACCGCCGTCCGGACCGAAGTCGAGGCGGGGTCGAAAGAGGCTTTGAAGATGAGATTGGCGCCCGTGACGATATCGCAGGAAGCTTCCGAACAGGCCTTCACGAGGAGTTCGTCCGATTCGGGAAACTCTTGCCCCGTAAAGAGGATATCCAAGCCGATGACGGCGGGATTTTTTTCGGAGAGATGATGGATGGCCATAGCCATATAGCCCCGGTTCCAGTCGTCGTATTTGCCGAGCTTTTCGAGCGAGTAGTCGTCGATGCCGACGATGATGATGTCCGAGGTCTTTCCCCCTCTTTGATAGAGCGAGTCCATCATGTAGTTGGAGATCGGCAAAAAGGCGTCGCAAAGGATCAGGATCGCAAAAAGGCATGAAAGTGCCAGTGCGATGAGCGCGTTACGGGTCTTCTTTTTCCGGATGAAGGATCGGAACATAGGACTTCCTCTGAAAAGCGGGTAAATGAAAAGTCAATGAAAGTGGATACGGATCACTTACCGTAGAATTCGAGCTCTGAGAACTGGACCAGTGCGGTATGGGAGATCACGATCTTGTAGTAGCGGTAGGGTTCGGTCAGACCTGTCGGGACGTCGTACTTGGTGAGGTCCTCGATCCCGATGCAATCTCCGGGGCGGACCGTCCCGATCTTGACCCATTCCCTGTTCCCGACGTTGGTGTCGTTGGTCCCGTAGATGACCCAGAGGCCGCTCGGGTTCCTTTCGGGATACTTTTTCGTGTCGTTCCCGGTCGTGATGATGACGGATTCCAGCGTGACTTCTTTCTGGAAGAAGACGCGGAGGGTCACCTCGCCCGAGGATACGTCTGCGCAATATTTGGTAGCGGTGTTGCCGTCGTAGGCACACTCGATGCCTTCGTCG
Organism: uncultured Ruminococcus sp.; assembly: GCA_902797125.1. GTDB lineage: Bacteria > Bacillota > Clostridia > Oscillospirales > CAG-272 > RUG14240. The sequence continues at coordinate 2,299 of CADBRS010000120.1, read as the reverse complement.
TTCTTGCCCGCGACGGTCGTCTGATAGGACTCGACGAAAGGCGTGAGGTTGGTTTTTTTCGAGATCACGGTCTGAACCCCTTCGGATACGGCCGCGGGGATCCCGTTGGACTCCCATCCGCTGATGAGCCCTTCGTAGTTGATGAACGAGCCGTTCTCGAAGGCTTTGGACGCATAGGTCTGGTCCAGCCAGTCCACGCGTCTCTGGACCCAGTTGGCTAAGTATTCGTAGTGGGCCTTGTAGGTGCGCAAGGAGGTGATCAGTTCGGTCTCGCGGTTCATCCTTTTGCCGAAGATCTTCCACTTGTCGAAATTGCGGCAGAAGGCTTTATAGTATGTTTCAGCCGTTTCCTTGACCAGATCGTCCAGTTTGTCGAAGAGGTCTTCCTTGAGCTGCGCCCACCGGTCTGCCACGGCTTCGCGGAACCACGGACACGTCATGAGGGCGTAGAACCAGGAGTTTGAAAGATTGGTGTTGCCGTCGTCTCCTCTGCGGTAGATGGCGCAATAGAGGCCTTCGATGTATTGGCAGCTCTCGTTGCCGTTGCCCAATGTGAGGTCGAAATCCCAGATCGGGCCGAAGGTCATCTTGCCGCCGGCGTCTTTGGAGAAATAGAAGCTGTCCCAGCCCATGTCCAGATTCTTGAGGATCTCTTCGGCGATATACGCGTCCACGGCGCTCTCGACGTCGATCACGGCCCGGACGCCTGCTTCGTCTCCGCGCTTGATGGCGTTCCAGCATTGGTTGATATAGTTGACCAGAAACTGTTTTTGTTTGTTGGCAAGATCTTTATTTGCGGACAGGTCCGATTTGATCTCGAACTGTTTGCTGGCCGCGACGATATAGCCCTGTTTGGAGGAATCCGAATAGACGGACATCTCGAACAAAAACCCGATGTCTTCTCCGGCTTCCGCATTCTCCGAGATCGGGACGCGGTCGTCGTCCGCTTCGATCTCCTCGGCAAGGAGATAGACGCCCCTGTATTCACCGTTCAGATAAACTTCGCAAGGGGTGGAATTCGGCATCCAGAGCATGCCCTTCATGGCTCTGCCCAATTGCATGGCCACATAGTTGCGAAGGAGCGACTGGTCGCACATGTTGGCGAGCAATACCCAGGTCTTGTGCTTGCCTGAGCCTATCCCCAAAAGGTTCTGCTTCACGTCCAGCTTGAATTTATAGGATTTCTTTTCGTAGGTCCAGGTGTTGTTGCCGCGCCCGCGGATCTTGAAGCTTTCGCTTCCGAACTCGTATTTGGAATTCGTATTGAAGAGCGACAAGGAACCCGTGATATATTCGGTCTTGCTCTCCACGTCCCGGCCCGTGTCCGTCTCGATATGGAAAACGGGCATCTCCAAGGTGTCGTAGGCAAAAAGCGCGAAGTAGAAGGTCGATTCGTCCGGCGCGTCTCCGCTCCGGGTCGATTCCTCGAATCCGTCCGACCAGCCGATGAATTTGTATCCGAGATTGGCTTTGGCGGTAACGGAGGTGGTTTGCGTTCTGGATTCATTGAGCGTCTGATCTGCAGTTCCTGAGATCTTGCCGGCGGAAGTATTTGAAGACAGGTATTTGACGTGGATCTTGCCGTCGTCCGGGAAGGTAGGATCCAGGACTGTTTTAGGGGCTTTATAGACTTTGCCCTCGACCGGCGAGCCCGGATCCGGGGGTGTCAGGGCGCCGTTCGTTTCGATGGTCCTGTCCGTCTGCGATGTTGTTTCAAAGCGTCCGGAATCTCCGGACTCATCCGGCGTGCCCGAACCGCCGCATCCCACGGCAAAAGGTGCCAGCATGAGCAGGCACAGGACAAAGGATAGTATTCTCAAAACAGTGGGCAGCCGGGACATAGGTAAACCTCGATTTTAAGCGTTGGGCGCACGCGCGTAAATGCGCATACTCGCGCAATTATATTATACTATATCTTTTTCTAAGATTCAATACTCTGGTGCCACAAAAAAGCGGCCTGCTCATGATGTGAAGCCTCATGAGTGAGCCGCTTTATAAATCAATATGAATTTAATAATTTGCCAACCGTTCTGCCCGAATCTCTTTTTCCGAATAATCCTTGCTCACCACGCCTACGAGCGAGTCCGTCAGGAAGGATGATTTTCCAGTCCGGGATATCAGTCTTGCAGCTTCCTTCCCGTTTTTCAGGATGACGATCTCATCCCCGTTTTGAACAGCCTGCAGATATTTCCCGAAATGTTTTTGTAGTTCTGTTGATGTGATGACAGTCATATCGGCACCCCCGTTTTTCTAAGCTTAAGTGTATACCAAATCGTCGCATCTGTCAACCGATTTGAGC
>CADBRS010000119.1 GCA_902797125.1 uncultured Ruminococcus sp. | reverse complement strand
TGATCGAAAAATATGTTCAGGGAGAAGCGTCCTATTTCATCTGCGGCCCGGAGGCGATGAAAAACTTTATTATGCCTCAGCTGGCAGAAATGGGCGTGGAACGGAAATATATCCGTGCCGAAGTCCAGCACGGAAGATTGGTTTTGTCGGATTTCCCGGATGCACCTAAGCCCATGTCCGGATCCGTCAGGATCGATGTTCTGACCCCGGGATCTTCCTGTACCATCCAAGCCGATACCGAAAAAACGATCCTCGATAATCTGGAAGCAAACGGTATCCGTCCGGTGACCGGTTGCAGAAGCGGGGTGTGCGGACTTTGCAGATGCATTCTTCTGGAGGGGACTGTGTTCAATCCGGACGGCGATGCCATGCTGCGGATGGGAGACGCAGGCTACCGCCAGATCCATCTGTGCAGGTCGTTTCCTATGACGGATCTAAAACTGAATGTTTGCCTTTGAGAAAGGATTATTATGATAGAATTGAGCAGATATAAAGACAGACCGATGCTGGTCCTGAAAACGCCCATGCTGACCGCAGGGTTTTTGCATCAGGACGGGGGCAAACTGGCTACGCTGAAAGATACCTCGGACGGAACGGAATTTCTCCATCAAACCGAGGGGGACAAGTATCTCACACTGGAATATGACGGGGATTACGTCGCCAGCGAATGCAGCGGATTCGATGACATGTTCCCGACAATCGATCCGTACACGCCGGAGACCGGTGTGCTGGAAGGGAAGACATATCCGGATCACGGAGAAGTTTGCCGCGTATCCATGGAAAATGCCATCAAGCGGAACGGCGTGACGTTTACATACCGTTCGGACGCTTTCAAATACCGCTATCAGAAAAGCATTTTTCCGTTGAGGGACGGTTCGATCGAGATCGTCTACCGGATTACAAACGATTCTCCGGAACCGCTGTCCTGTCTTTGGGCAGGGCACTGTATGCTGCGCGGAGTCGACGGAGCCACAATCTTTACGTCCTATTCCGATGAAACGCCCCGGGTCCAGATGTTCGGCCCTGATGACGTGGAGCCGAACGACCTTTCGACAGATCGCCTGACCGGCTATCAGCCTGGGGAGGGCTATACTTACAAGTTTTATTATCTCGAAAAGATGCCTGAAGGCAAATTCGGCGTCAGATATCCGGACGGGAAAGTTTTGACGTTTTCAACGGACCCGAAAAAAATCCCTTATCTCGGAGTTTGGCTGAATAACGGGGCCTTCAAAGACATCTACAATATGGCTTTAGAGCCCTGTACGGCTCCGTATGATGCGCCCGATCGCGCGGAAGCACATGGTTTCCCGACAAAGATCGCGCCGAATACTTCGGTTGAATTTTCGATCAGGCTGAGCCTTTCCCGGGAAAGCTGAATCGTTTACCTATTTTTCAACATCATAAAAACAATAACTTTTTCCAAAAACATGGAGGTAGTGTATGTATTGCGGTAATTGCGGAAACAAAGTCGAAGACGGGACAAAATTCTGTCCATTTTGCGGTAGCAAACTCACTTCTGCCGGTTCATCCGGCAATGCGGATTTTGAGACGACGCATTATTCTGAAAGCACCCGGCAGAATGCCAGTGACGGGTCTCAAAAAACGCTGGCGATCGTAGGCATCATTCTGGCCTTTCTTTTCCCTCTGATCGGGCTCATCGTTTCGATTGTGGCCAGATCCAACGCCCGACAAGCCGGAGATCAGAGCAGCGCCCATCTGGCTAAGATCGGTATCATCTTAGGAGCTGTAATGATCGGGATTAGTTTGGTCGTGCCAATCATTATCTTCGTTATTGTTGGCGCAGGTATATTGGCTGGAGTTGTGGCTGGATCGGCCGCCATTGCATTGCTGATTTGACAAGCGGGGTGTTTGCAGATGGGAAAAGCAGACAGAGAGGTCCTGGAGCAGCGGATCGCTGAGGGGATCGAAAAAGAAAAGGAAGAAACGAAAAGGCAGCGCAAAAAGCGCCTCAAAAAAGAATCGAAAGAGTTTCAGACAGGGTTTAAAAAATTCGTAACCCGTGGAGACGTCATGGAACTGGCCATCGCCCTGGCCATTAGTACGGCATTCAACCGGATCGTCAACGGGATCGTGGAATGGGTGCTGACGCCGCTCATTTCTATCATGACTAGCGGTATTTCCATGTCGGATTGGAGATATATCCTGTCTCATGCAACGGAAGAGAAGAGCGAGATCGCCATCAAGTACGGTGCTCTGATCGAGGTGACTCTGGACTTTTTCCTGATCGCCCTGATGCTCTATATCATCATCCGGGTCCTCACGAGGATACGCAACCGTTTCCATCAGTCCGAGATCGAAAGGGCGAAAGCGGAAGAGGAACGAAAGAAAGAAGAGGCCAGGATCGCGGCCGAACAGGCTGCCGCACAGACTGCGGCCTTTGAGGCTGAAAAGAAGGCATTGAGAGAAGAGTTTTTTGAAAATGCCCGGGAAGAGAACAGGATCCTTGCCGAGATCCGTGACTCACTGAAACAGTTACAAAATTTAAAAGCCTAAGGAGGAATCGACATGGGCAAATTTGTAGTTAAGAAAACACCGACGGGGATCAAGTTCGATCTGAGGGCATCCAACTTTCAGATCCTGGCCACGTCCGAAGTCTATTCTTCGCGTAAAGCGTGCCTGGGCGGCATCCAGAGCGTCAAGAAAAACTGCGGGGCTCCGATCGAAGACCAGACATTGAAAAAACCGGAAGAGTTGAAAAACCCCAAGTACGAGGTGTACAAGGATAAAGCAGGTGAGTTCCGGTTTAGACTGAGAGCTCCGAACGGAGAGAATATCGTAGCCGCCAATGACGGATATAAGACCAAGGCAGGCTGCATCAAAGGGATCGAAAGCATCAAAGAAAACGCTCCCAAAGCCGAAACGATCGACGAATAGAAAAAGCCGGGCAGAGTCTGAAAGCTCTGCCCGGTGCTATTTAGAAAGGTCAAATATCCTCGGTATCAGGAGGTTGAACAGCCTGTTCTTCTTCTGTTTCCTCTCCTGCCGAGATCTGTTTCCATTTTCTGGATGAAATGAAGCAGCAGGCTGTTGCGATGACGACCAGCACGGACATCACGAGGAACGTGATGTTCCATCCGAAATAATCGGCGAGGACAGCGATCCCGTACGTAAAGGCCGCAGACCCAATGTAAACGAAAGCGTTGAGAACACCCGAAATCGTCGAGATCCTCCCGTATTTACCGAAATACCGGGGAAGGTCTCCAATCAGGATCAGATTGGTTCCGTGCATGATGCCCGTAATCAGGGCGAACATCATGATGTCCATCGCGATTGCTTTCTTGAAAAAGAAAGTCAGCACAAATGAGAAAACTCCGGCTATGAGGTAAAAAATGGCCGCACAGAACAGTTCGTTTTTGCTTTTCCTGACGATCATCGAAACGAACGTCAGGCAAATGATCGCAAAGATCGGTAAAATGGAACTGGACAGGATGGACAGGGAAGTTCCGAAATCAAACGTTTCATTCAGGTAGGTGGACAGCCAGGAAGTCATTCCGTCTCTGAGGCATCCGTTGATCACGACAGCTACGAAAACCGGGATCATGCCGATGGCGATAAACGTTTTGATCCCGAGTTTGCCCGTTGCTCCGTCCTGTGTGGAGGCTGCTCCTTTTTCAGGCTTCGGAATCACGATCTTGCGGGTCGCGAACAGCCACCCTAAGGAGCAGACCAAGCCGGTACAGCCGGTGACCAGAAAGACGGTTTGCCACGTGCTGATCGAGACGATTCCGGCGGTGGCCAGAAAAATGCAGATCGTTCCGAAGTTGCAGGCCTGTGAGATCAGCGTGATCGTTTTG
>CADBRS010000118.1 GCA_902797125.1 uncultured Ruminococcus sp. | reverse complement strand
CCACGACAGCGCTTCCGGGACCGTCAAGTTCTATCTGAACGGTTCTTTGAAAAAAGAAGTCTCGGACGGCGGCAAGAAAGAACCCAAGATCGACCGGATCCTGACCATCGGAGCCAGGGACGACGGATCCTGCCAGATCGAAGCGTCAGTTTTCAATCTGAGACTCTGGAGAAGCGCCAGAACGGCGGCCCAGACCCTTTCAGACTGTACCAAACTCGCGCTGACCGGCACTGAAAGCGGTCTTATCGGCGCATGGGATCTGGACGGCAACATCACCAATATTCTGAAGACCCTTCCGGATCTGGTCGGGACAGGCGAATACGGGAACAATCCCGTCGTCTTCAAAGGCACCCGCAGAGATCAGTGGATCGACTATACGGTGCCTGAAGAGATCGGCAGCGACTATTACACGCTGGCCTATATCCCTGATCCTCAGAACATTACGATCGCGGTCGGTATCGACAAATGGGAAGCCATCACGGACTGGATCGCGGACAACTATGAAAAAGAGAACATTTTCCACGTGCTGTCTGCCGGAGACGACACCTGGTCCAACGACGACAGGACCTGGGGTGTGTTCGTCAACGGCATGTCCAAATTCTGGGAAGACGTTTCATGGAGCTCTCTGATCGGCAACCATGACTACGTCTGGTCTACGGACGCACGCGACAGCCGAAATTTCAATAAATATGTAGGTCTTGACGCGATCTACGACACGGCCGCGTCCGAGTCCTTTGCCGGGTTCTACGAAGAAGACGGGATAACCGACAAAACGTCCTACGTCACCTATCCCAGCGGAGTCGAGAACGCCTACTATGAGTTCGTGATCAACGGAACGAAATGGCTCTTGCTCCAGCTCGAGTACCATCCCAGAGATTCGGTCCTGGATTGGGCCAACGAGATACTGGAACAGTACAAAGACTGGAACGTGATCCTGGCTACCCACGGCTATCTGATGAGTCCCTCCGGAGGCTATATGACCTGGATCCAGCAGTACATGACGGACGAAAGGAATGCCGGAGACGCCGTCACGGACACCGAAAATGTCTACAAAAAGGTGGTCGAACCCAACAGCAACGTCAAGATCGTTATCTCGGGCCACTCGGAAAACCCAGAGGAAAACGCCGTCATGAGCCACAACATGCGCCGCAAAGACGGCACTGTTGTCTATCAGTACATGATCAACGCTCAATACCTGGATACGGACGACCATACGAATTATATGTATTACGACAATCAGTGCGTCGGCATGCTGGGACTCTTCCGTTTCAGCAAAGACGGTTCCAAAGTCGCATTCAACTGGTACTGTCCCGCTGACGACAAGACCTATGAACCGATCCCCGAAGGATCCGATCCCGGCACGGTTCTGGGCGCCAGCGTCAACAACCGCAGCAACTTTGTGATCACATTATCCGAACCGAAAGAAACGGAACCTCAGGAAACTGAAAAGCCCACAGAGACCGAGACGTTGAACGAAGGACCCTCCGAGACGGCAGAGCCCGAACCGATCGATGAAGAACCGTCCAAAAAAGGCGGATGCGGTTCCGCCCTCGGCACGACCCTGGGCTGTATCCTCTCTTCCGGCGTCGCAGCAGGCGCGGTCCTGACCGTTCGAAAAAAGAAAGAAGGCAAATGACATGAGCTTTGAATCTGAATTGGAAAAATATCTGGAAACACACAAGGATTACGATAAACTGGCCATTTCCATCGAGGAGATCAACGGGGATTACCGTTATTACATGAATGAAAATGACCTGATGCCCACCGCCAGCACGATGAAACTGTTCGTGCTTGGCGCGCTGCTCAAAAAGTGCGAAAGAGGGGAAGAGGACCTGGGCCGGTTCATCACGATCCAGAAAGAAAAAATGTATCCCGGATCCGGCATCCTGCGCTACCTGAGCGACGGCATCCAGCTGACTATCAAGGATCTGCTGGTCCTGATGGTCATCCTGAGCGACAATTCCGCGACCAATCTGTGTATCGATATCGTGGGCGGTCTCCCGGAAGTGAATGCTCACATCCACGAAATCGGAGTGGAGAACGCGTCCGTCAACCGCAAAGTCTACGACAACAGTCCCAATCCCGAGAAGAAGCGTCTCGCAGACGTGTCTCCCAGGGCCTATACGGATTACTTGCGGAAAGTCCGGATGACCGATTTCTTCAACAAAGAATACAAAGATCTGTTTTTCTCGATCCTGGAAGATCAGAAATACAAGGACATGTTCGCCCGCTATATGCCTCTTGACGATTTTACCGAAGACGGAACCGTTCGGGTGATGAGCAAGACCGGCTTTTCGGGAGGCGTCCGGGCGGATACGGGTGTCGTGGTATTTGCCAATCAGAAGGAGTACGCCTATGCGATCATGGTGAGCGGTTCAAAGGACACTTCGTACAGTTTCGATAACGCGACGCATCTCATGATGGCAGATATCGGGAAAATGTTTTACGAGCATTTCGGCAAATAAGGTTTTGCCGGTTTTCAAAAACAGGAGTGGTCAAATGTTCAGGCTGGCGATCACTCCTGGGAGTTTTTGCACCGGGCTGGATTTCCAAGGCTAAGAAAGAGGAACGGAATGAGTCAGTTTATGCATTCTAAAGGCAGTTTTACAAGTAAAAGTGTCTTCTTCAAATCTGTCACATGGCTCTTGGCCTTTTTGACTGTTTGTTCCATCTTTGTAACGTTCACTTCGTGCGGAAAAAAAGGGTTCATGGTTACAGAGATCCCAGATTTGAGGGGGTTTTTGACATTAAAAACGGAATATGATATGACTCCTCAGACTTCCAATGAAGAATTCGATGAGAATTGGACTTACGAGATCGTTATTGGAGGGAAAAAATATACCGGGATCCATTCATTGACTTACAAGTCGCCTTACTACAAAAGCGACAGAGACACGTTTTTCGTGAAAGATTCAGGGACCTTTGCGATCGGACGCAATGGAGACGTTTTGTATTTCTCTCATAAGCCAACAGAAGAATATTCTGGAGAACCGAAAACGGAAAAAGAGTGCTACGACATGGCAGTCGAGGCACTCGCAAAGTATGATTCGGATGGGGCTTACACATTGGTGGAGACTGTCGACACAACCAAAGCCGAGAAGGGCAGCGGTCACGATTTGATCACCAGGTCAATGGGTATCGGGTGTTTCTCGTTTCATTTTTGTAAGATGGCAGGCGAGATCAAAACCAATGCAGGAGCGCAAGTCGTGGTCACTTTTGGTGGAGAGGTCGTTTCGATCTACAGACATCTCGGCTCTTCAATGTCTGCGTCAGACTTGAAGTATCTTTCAGGCATCGTTCTCGATGACGAGCAACTTGAACATGAAATCGATGAAAAAATCAAATCACTTGTCGATCCGGAGTGTGATGCGGAAAAAGTCACCTGGACGGTAGTTGACAGATTCTTTTCCCATCTTAAGAACGGGAAGTATGCGCTGGAGTATACCATTGAGGTTCATTATCCTCAGGGAGAGATAGACGATGACCGTTCGACAGTCTATCTGATCAAATTGCTATAAGTGTTGCTGAAAAGCCATGGTG
>CADBRS010000117.1 GCA_902797125.1 uncultured Ruminococcus sp. | reverse complement strand
TTCCTTTTCGGATTTTTCCTCTTCTCCGCCTATGAACGGAATGACGTTATCGATCATCTCCGGCCACTCGCGGAAAGTCTTTCCTGCGCCTGAAATGGCCTGATATGTCGTGGCCACCACTTCCTTGACTCCGTATTTCAGGAGCGGCGTCAGTGCCGGGACATAGGACTGAATCGAGCAATTCGGCTTGACAGCGATGAAACCGCGTTTCGTACCGAGCCGCTTTCTCTGATCCGCAATGACTTTCAGGTGTTCGGGATTGATCTCCGGGACGACCATCGGGACATCCGGAGTCCACCGGTTGGCGCTGTTGTTGGATACCACAGGTATCTCTGCGAGCGCATATTTCTCTTCCAGCTTTTTCGTGTCCTCTTTGGGCATATTGACCGCGCAGAAAACGAAAGAGCAGAGTTTTCCCATCGTTTCCGTATCCTCGGCGTCGATGATCTTCATACCGCGGAAAGCGTCCGGGACCGGCGTCTTCATCTTCCAACGTCCGTCTACCGCTTCCGCATAGGTCTGACCTGCGCTTCTGGCACTGGCTGCCAGCGCCGTGACCTCAAAATACGGATGATTGTCCAGGAGCGTCAAAAAGCGCTGACCGACCATGCCTGTCGCTCCGACGACTCCCACTTTCATTTTAGCCATAACGATTCTCTCCTCAAAATGAAACAGCGCCTTACGGCGGCTGCGAACTATCTTGTGTGCCATTATAGCACCGACCCTGTTCATTGTCAATGGATAATCTGCAGCAACGAGGGCGTGAATTATTCATTTTTTTGACTCTTTTGTGCATATTTATTCTTTTTTTGAATATTTTTCACTTTTTCGGAAAACAGTTCGCAGTTTTTATTGACAAATGCGGTTTCCGTGAGTATAATGGCAACAAAGCAAAGATCTGGGAAATAGTATCGGATGTTTCTCTTCGCAGAGAGCTGTCGGCCGGTGTAAGGCAGCAAGCGGACTCCGAGAATACGCCCAGTAGCCGAGCCCGTAACTTGAAAGGCTTCCGGAGTCACCGTTATCTGACACGAACTGATCGGTTCGATGAGGATCTGCACAGCGGATCAAATTGAGGTGGTACCACGTTTTTCGTCCTCTTCCGAGGGCGTTTTTTATTTTTGCGGAGGGCAATATGGTAGTCAAAATCATATTTATCGTTCTGTTTTTCGCCATGCTCGTCGCGGTCGGCTTTTTAAGCCGGAAAAAAGCCGCGAATATCGATGGCTTCGTTCTGGGAGGCCGTTCCGTCGGTCCCTGGCTGACGGCGTTCTCTTTCGGCACGTCCTACTTCTCTGCCGTTATTTTCATCGGTTATGCGGGCCGTTTCGGATGGAACTTCGGTCTGGCCTCGACCTGGATCGGTTTGGGCAACGCGCTGATCGGTTCGCTCATGGCCTGGGTCATTCTCGGGAGAAGGACCCGGATCATGACTCAGCACCTGGGTTCGAAGACCATGCCGGACTTTTTTGCGCTCCGCTTTGATTCCAAGCCGCTGAAGATCACCGCAGCCTGCATCGTTTTCCTATTCCTGATCCCCTACACGGCATCCCTTTTCAACGGGCTGTCCCAACTGTTCACCGCATCTTTTCCATCCTTGAGCTACACCTGGTGGGTCATCATCATGGCCGTGCTGACCGGTGTCTACGTCATTGCAGGCGGATATGTCGGCAGCGCGATCAACAATTTTATTCAAGGCATCGTCATGCTGGCAGGCATCATCGCACTGGTCGTTGCCGTCGTATCTTCCAACGGCGGGCTGACCGAAGCCGTGGCCAAGCTGTCCGAGCAAAGCGTCACGACAGAGGCAGGCACAACGTTTTCCGGTGCTTATACCTCCTTCTTCGGACCGCAGCCGCTCCAACTGCTGGGCGTCGTCATCCTGACTTCGCTGGGCACATGGGGCCTGCCGCAAATGGTCGGAAAGTTCTATGCGATCAAAGATGAATCTGCCATCCACAAGGGCACGGTCATCTCGACCCTGTTCGCCATCGTCATTGCGGGCGGCAGCTACTTCCTGGGCGGTTTCGGAAGGCTGTATCAAAGCAGCGTCACACTGAATGCGCAAGGCAATCCGGCCTCTTTCGACACGATCATGCCGGCCATGCTGTCCGCACTGAATCTCAAGATGGGAAGCGCGGGAGACTGGCTGATCGCTTTGGTTTTGGTGCTCGTGCTGGCGGCTTCCATGTCGACCCTTTCCTCTTTGGTCCTGACGTCCGCGACGACGATCACATTGGATCTGGTCGCCCAGGTCAAAACGACCATGACCGAAAAGAAGAAAATGCTATTCATCCGCGGCCTGGTCGGCCTCTCGATCCTGGTATCCGGCGCGATCGCGATCCTGCTGGTCGTCAACCGTGAACTGGCTGGCAGACTGTACATCTCCGATCTGATGGGCATTTCCTGGGGCACGCTTGCGGGCTGCTTCCTGGCCCCGTTCCTCTACGGACTGTTCTGGAAAAAGACGACCCGTGCATCAGTCTGGGCCTGTTTCGCCACCGGTCTGGGCATCACGCTGACCGAGTTTTTCGTAACGTCCGTCGCCAAATACACGTTCACGAATCCTTTCCTGAATTATTTCTTCAATTCCGCGATCAACGCCGGCATGCTGGCTATGCTGGCCGGGCTCGTCATCGTCCCCGTCGTTTCTCTGCTCACCAGGAAAACGATCCCGGATCACATCGACGAAAAATTCGATTGCTATCAGCAGAAAGTCGTCGTCAAAGTCAGTGACGCGCTCCCGTCCGACTCGACAACTGAATCTTGACATAATTTCCTACAGAAACTATAATAAAACAGAAAATTGCATCGCCCGGCATGAATCCAGTTTGCCGGGCGGTCATCATATCATCTAAAACCCTTGAAAGGTATCAGATCCATGCGAAAACTCATGATCGGAAACGAGGCGCTGGCCAGAGGCCTGTATGAAGCAGGCTGCCAGATCGTCTCGTCCTACCCCGGAACTCCTTCAACTGAAATCACGGAATTTGCCGCGACCTACAAAGAGATCAAAAGCGAATGGGCACCAAACGAAAAAGTCGGTCTGGAAGTCGCTTTCGGCGCGTCTCTTGCCGGTGCCCGTTCGGCATGCTGCATGAAGCATGTCGGGCTGAACGTCGCAGCAGACCCTCTGTTCACGCTCTCCTATACGGGTGTGACAGCCGGTTTGGTCCTCATCGTGGCAGACGACCCGGCCATGCATTCATCCCAGAACGAGCAGGATTCCCGCCATTACGCGATCGCCGCCAAAGTGCCTATGCTCGAGCCTGCGGATTCCGCGGAAGCCAAGGCCTTCGCCAAAGAGGCTTATGCCATGTCTGAGCAGTTCGACACGCCGGTCATGATCCGGATGTGCACCCGGATCGCCCATGCGCAGTGCGCTGTGGAACTTGAGGACAGAATCGAAACCGGGCTCCGCCCCTATGTCAAGAACCCTCAAAAATATATCATGACGCCCGCGAACGCCAAAAACCGTCATCCGTTCGTTGAAAAAAGGATGAGCGAACTGGCCGAGCTCGCCGAGACGAGTGAATTGAACCGCATCGAAGGTACGGGCAAAAAGATCGGCATCATCACTTCCGGAACATGCTATCAATATGTGAAGGAAGTGTTTCAGAACGATCCCGACGTCCGGATTTTCAAGCTCGGTCTGGTTCATCCTCTCCCGCTCCGAAAACTCCGTGCCTTTGCCGAAAGCGTCGATCGTGCGGTCGTCATCGAGGAGCTTGACCCGGTCATCGAAACGGCATGTAAAGCAGCCGGGATCAGCGTGGAAGGCAAAAATCTGTTTTCCTGCATCGGTGAATTCAATCAGGCCGTCATCGCCAAAGCGTTCGGATTGCCAGACGCGCCTTGCTACCATTTGGAAGCCTCCGTTCCGGTCAGACCTCCCGTCATGTGCGCGGGCTGTCCGCACAGAGGCATGTACTACGTCATGTCGAAAATGAAGCTGACCGTCCTCGGCGATATCGGCTGCTACACATTGGGTTCTGCGCAGCCCCTGAACGCCTTGGATTCAACACTTTGCATGGGCGCATCGGTCTCTGGTCTGCACGGATTCAACAAGGCGAAAGGCCCCGAATCGGAAGGCAAAACGGTCTGCGTGATCGGAGATTCCACATTCATGCATTCCGGAATGACCGGTCTCGTCAATATTTCATACAACAATACCAATTCGACAGTCGTCATCCTGGACAATTCCATCACGGGCATGACGGGTCATCAGCAGAATCCAACCACCGGGTACAATATCTACGGTGATCCGGCGGCCAAAGTCGACCTGGAAGCGCTCTGCCATGCGATCGGGATCCGCAGAGTCCGCGTCGTAGATCCCTACGATCTCTCCGCATGCGAGGCCGCTCTGAAAGAAGAACTGGCGGCTCCGGAGGCATCCGTGATCATTTCCAGACGCCCGTGCGTCCTTTTGAAATATGTGAAGGCAAAGCCTGCCCTGTCCGTAGATCCGGCAAAGTGCAGATCCTGCAAGAAATGCATGGGTCTGGGATGCCCGGCCATTCATATGGAAAACAAAAAAGCCTGCATCGACCCGACTCTCTGTGTCGGATGCGGGGTTTGCGAGCAGCTTTGCGCATTTCAGGCGATCGGAGGGAAAGATCAATCATGAAAACCACGAACATTATGATCGTAGGCGTCGGAGGTCAGGGCACCCTGCTGGCCAGCCGCGTGCTGGGTCATCTGCTCCTTGAAGCGGGTTATGACGTCAAGATGTCGGAAGTTCACGGCATGAGTCAGCGCGGAGGGAGCGTGGTCACCTACGTCCGCTTCGGAGAAAAAGTCTATTCTCCCATCGTTTGTCAGGGTGAGGCAGACTTCATCCTGTCCTTTGAAAAACTGGAAGCCGCCCGTTACCTGTCCTGTCTGGCCCCGAACGGACTGATCCTGACGAATTCTCAGGAAATTTCGCCGATGCCGGTCATCACAGGAGCGGCCGAATACCCTCATGAGATCCTGGATGATATCCAAAAGTTGGGAGCCCGGATCGATGCTTTTGACGCATTGGACCTCGCCCAGAAGGCAGGTTCGTCCAAATGCGTCAACATCGTGTTGCTGGGCCGTCTGTCCACTTATTTCGATCTGGATGAGAATGCTTGGCTCGATGCGCTGCGCAGCGTCGTAGCACCTAAATTCCTGGATATGAATATCAAAGCCTTTCAACTGGGCAGGAGCAGCCGTCTATGATCAAGCTGCTGACATCGGCCCAGATGAAAATTTGCGATGAGCGCACCATCAAGAACGGCATTCCCTCAAAAGATTTGATGGAACGAGCCGCACGCGCGCTCGTCGATCTGCTGACCGGTTCAGATCCACGCATCCGTCCGGACACCCGGAAAATCGGGTTCCTTTGCGGTACGGGTCATAACGGGGGCGACGGATTGGCTGCGGCCCGGTTCATGCACGAATCGGGATTCGACGTCTTTGCCACGATCGTTCGGAGAGACGGATGTACGGATTCCCTTCAGCCTTCTGACTGCTGTGACGAAACATTCGTTCAATACGGACTGGCCAAAAAAGCAGGCGTTCCCTTTTCTCAGGATCCGCTCAATTGCCATCCGACCCTGTGGGTCGATGCGATCATCGGGACCGGGCTTGAACGGGAATTGTCGGACGGACTGAAGCATCTGATCCGCGAAATCGAAAAAAAGGACGTCCCCGTCATCGCCGTGGACATCCCGACCGGGATCAGCTCGGATCTGGGACGCGTCATGGGTTCCGCTTTGCATGCCGAGGCCACGCTTTGCATCCAGAACATGAAAAGGGGTCATCTGCTCTTCCCCGGTTCGGACTATTGCGGGCTGCTCTCCGTTTGCGATATCGGCATCAGCGATCAGGTCATCAAAGACTGCGATTCTCTCGTTTGTCCAGATCCGGATTTTTTCAAGCCCTACCTGCCTGCAAGACCCCTGGATTCAAACAAAGGCACATTCGGAAGACTTCTGTGCGTATGCGGGTCAGTCGGGATGGCAGGCGCTGCGATCCTGGCGGCAAAAGCTGCCTACCGTTCGGGTGTCGGCTTGGTCGAGATCTTGTCTGTCGGTGAGAACCGGGAGATCATCCAAAGCAGCCTTCCGGAAGCCGTTTTCACGGAATGGAACAGCAACTGGGAAACCGTTTTGCCTCAATCCACGACCAAGGCAGACGCCGTTTTGATCGGATGCGGTCTGGATAAATCCAAACAGTCCCTGAAGATCATGACCGAAGTCCTGTCCAAACTGAAACCCGGCTGCCCGCTCATTCTGGACGCGGACGCGCTGAATCTCTTGGCATTGAATCCGATCCTTTGGGACTTTTTACCGAATCATACCGTTCTGACTCCTCATCCGGGAGAAGCTGCCAGACTGCTGTCCTCTACCGTGTCGGACATCGTTTCGGATCCGGTCGGAGCGGCCGAATCCATCGTTTCCAAAAAAGACGTCGTGTGCGTGCTCAAAGGTGCAAGGACCATCGTGGCGTCTCGCAACGCCAAATTTCTTCTCAGCGCCGGTTCACCCGCTTTGGCCAAGGCCGGGACGGGCGACGTTCTTGCAGGCTGCATCGCTTCGCTGCTTTGCCAGAATGCCGAAAGGAAGCAAAAGCACGAGTTTGAACTGGCTGCTCTCGGGGTCATGCTGCACGGCCGTGCAGGCGGTCTGGCCTCCGAACGCTACGGCAGCAGAGGCTTGCTGGCCTCGGATGTCGCAGATCAACTGGGCATCGCGCTTTCAAAAATGGACAACTGAAAAGGCGGCCTCTTGCGAAAGCCGCCATAGAAAACGCCGGACAGCGGATCGACCGCTGCCCGGACTTTTTTTATTTAGATTTGTTGTAGGCGTCGATCAGAGACCGGACGTATTCAGGCGTATAGGCATAAGCACCGGATGAACTCGGCAGGACGCTCGTGTCCTGATCGAAGTTTTTGGCCCATTGCTGACCCTCGGGCGTGTTCAGCGCCTCGATCAGTTTATCCGTAAAGAAGCGGATCTCCTTTTCCTGGGTAGCGGTCATATAACCGTCACACAGATAATCCTGCGCCAGCAATCCGGGGACGCCGCCGTTTTCGTATGTTGCCTTGAACCATTCGAATACGGAAACGACCGTATTGATGTAGGCACCTTTAACCGCTTTTCCGGACAGGTTGTATTCATATGTGAAATCCGTTCCGTACTTTTCGTTGATCGCGATGTCCCGCATCCGGTTGAATTGCGGCAAAAGCATGGGAACGATCCCGTTCTGAACGCTGGAAGCCGTCAGTTCGGCAACTTCTGATGGCGTGTAAGGCAGCGTCGTATAGTCGGACGCGGCATAGAGAACATCTCTGCCTGCGAACAGCTCAGGAATGATCCCGCATCTTCTCTGCGAATAGTAAACGTGTCTGTAATGTGAATTGGTCGTGAACGGGTCGACGGTCGCAAGCCAGTTGGCTCCTTCGGTCCGCATGTTGATCTTTGCGGTCGGCATCGTCTCCTGCAGGTTTTCCAAAACCATCTCATAGTCGTGGATCCGTTCCAGCGTTCTGAAGCAATCCAGGAAATTGACGGCATAATTCCATTCGGTGAACGTCTTGTCTTTGGTTTTGAAACTCCACCAGTTGTGATCCAGCGTCGCATCCGCTTCCGGATTGATATCCTGGAAGGTCTGGTATTCGGTTCCCCATTCGTTGTTCAGCGCATCGATATCACCGCCGTAATAGTACATCAGGAACAGGCGGAAACTCTGAAGTGACGAACTGCTCAAAGGCTGTCTTGCGTTGTAGTCCACCCGCATCCATCCGCGGGTATCTTCAACGTCCAAAACGATGGTATTTTCTCCCGCGATCCAATAGTTTTCGCCCCACCGCTGGTACTGCCAGATCGCATTCAGTGCATTGGCTTTGGCCAGATCAGCATCGCCGTAACTGCTTCCGGAGAGCGCCGCGTTGAACAGCGTATTGGCCTGGGAAAGGTTGCCCACTGAATTATAGGGATATGAGATCCAGCCTTCGACTTTGAGCCCCAGCTCCCTGGCCACGTCCAGTGAAAACCAGCAGGCGTCGATATTGTTGGCCACGTTGGTGCCGAAACTTCCGTCATATTCGAACGCAGCGGTCGTGTTGATCACATTGATGCCGGCATTCTGGAACCGTTCCAGATTGGCAATGATGGTCTCCGCAGCATCCGGGCCCAACTGAACGTTACCGCGCATATCGGCCATGGATTGAACGGTAATGGCGGGAAAACGCGAACCGTCATCCAGCACCACGTATGCATTGCAATCAGGGTTGAGATTGACCTTGACCGAATCCGTATCCACATCGACCTCACAGGCAACGCCTTTCAGCGTATCATCATTGCTGCTGCCTGTGATGACTTTGAGCACGATCTGCTCGGTCCATGGAGCAACCTGCAGATAGAGCGTGCCGGTCTGTGTTTCGCTCGAACCTTTCAGATAGGAATCATAGGCGGACATGAATTCTTCATACTTATGGATCCACCGGTTCCTTGTGGCCGCGCGGCGGGTCACGGAAACGACCGGCTTTGGAGTCGTATCCTCTTCCTCTTTGGTCACTTTGAAATCGAAATTGTCTGTCGTATAGATATCGCCGCCCCAGATCGTTCTGCCGTAGCCCTCGCTCACTTCGTTGCGAACGATCCCGTTGATCTGGATCCGGTAATCACCTGAAGCCAGATAGGTCGCACCGTCAAAAGTAAACCAAACTTCGCCTGTTTCACCCGGATAGAGTTCATCAAAGATGCGGGAATACAGGTTTTCGAGCGTCTTGATCTTGACATAATTGTTGCCGACCTTCTGATAGAGCACGGCTTCAAAGCAGAATGTACCGTTGCCGTCTCCGTCGAGGACCGTGTTCCCCGTATTGGTATAAGCGAATTTGAACCAGGTCATCGCAGCGCTCGGGATCGAGCCCGAACGGATGAGTTCCGTCGTTTTATATTGCGGGTACTGTGAACCCGGCTTGCTCCGTTCGACCTTAGGCAGCACTCTGGGCCGGTTGATCGTACGGTTTGTGGCATTGACGTAACCGAGATATTCCCATTCGAAATCGACCCGTCCCGGTATGTTCAGATCATAATAGATCTGATCTTCTTCGCTCGGATCTTCGAAAGCGGTGGCTTCGATGTAAATGGAGGCGGAAGTCGCGGCCGAAGTGCTGAGTTCATACCGGATCGGCACTGCTTCATAGGCCGTGACGGATTTCGGGATCCAGTAGCGGACCGTGACGTCGACAGAACCGGCTTTCGTCTTGACTTCCCCGACATAGCATTCGGAATCTTTGTACGTTTTGAGTTCGCTGGCCTTCTCTCTCGAGATCGGGTCATAGATCAATCCGCCGTCCGAAGCCAGCAGGTATTTGTCGACAGGTTGAGTCACCGGCGCATCGGTCAGATCGAAGATCATGTCCAGTTCTTCGCTGCTCAACTTGAAAATATTGATATCCTCGGTAAGTTCCCGGTAGTAGGAGACAGAGATCTGCGTGAAGCAGGCGCCGTATCCGTCGCTGGGATCTGCGTCCGTGAACCGGACATAGATGATTCCGTAAGTATCCGAATAATCAAAGGGATTGAAAGAATAATCCCCGTGATTGCTCCGGTCCAATACCGGTTCGTGGTCATCCAGCCAGTCTACGACCTTTGTCCAGTTCTTTTTGTCTGTGGACACTTCGATTTTGTAATTGTTCCCGATCATGACGGAAACCGATGGATCCACGGCTCCGGTCAGATCGAATTGATAGATGATGAAATTGCTTTTGTCCGCGAACCGGTAATTTCCTAATGCTTCTCCTCCGTTGGCCAGAAGGATCTCTTTATCTTGGTTATCAGGACTGGTCATCCAGGTTCGACTGATCCGCTCGTAGGTCTTGGATTTATCCATGACCGGACGTACCGTGATATCTACCGTTTCCTTTTCAGTTTCCGTATCCTTCATTGTTTCCGAGGGGTTCTCTTTCGATTCATTGCCATCCGTCTCTCCCGTTTCGGAAGTCTCGGGATCCACAGTCCCCTGATTGCCGCACGAAACGACGAAAGACAGCAGCATTAGCCCTGCAAGTATCAATGAAAGGATCGTCACCGGTTTAGATCTCTTAACCATATTAGGACTCCTTAATTTGTAATTTTGCTTTGCTGAGAAGCAGTTTCTTTGTCCCGACCCGGTCAAAGACCACTTCGCAAATATAATCGGCCGGAACTTTCGAGACCGAGATCACTCTCCCGTCCCCGAAAACCGGATGAGTCACGGAAGCACCGGGTTTAGGCACCTCCATCGATGTTCTGAAAGATTCGCCCGCCATCGATTTGGATCGGACAGGCCCGTTTTTCCGGATCTCTGTCGCCCGTATAGGCCTGCTTTGAAAAGAGAAAAAGTCTTTCGTTTCTTTTTCTTCCTCGTCCAAAATCTCTTCCGGGATATCTCCGGCAAACCGGGAAAGCGGATTATATTGCGTCGAACCGAAGAGCAGTCGGGATTCCGAATGGATCAGATAGAGTTCCTCCCGTGCCCGGGTCACCGCGACATAAGCGAGTCTCCGCTCCTCTTCCATCTGGGAAGGATCATAGGCAATGGCCTGATAGGACGGAAAAACATTTTCATCCATGCCGGGCAGGAAAACGATCGGGAATTCCAGTCCTTTCGCACTGTGGATGGTCATCAGGACGACGGCGTCAGCGCTTTCATCATATTTGTCCACGTCCGCGACCAGCGCGCTCATTTCCAAAAAGCCGTTCAGAGACGGATCGTCGGCATTCTGCGTATATTCCGCGATATTGCTCTTGAGTTCTTCCAGGTTTTCAAGTCTTTCTTTCTCTTCCTGTCCACCCATCAGCAGCATCATCCGGTAGCCCGTATCTTTCAGCATCTGCTCGTAAACCATTTCCAGAGAGGATTCCTCTGCGAGGGCCGAGAGACGATTGATCATGTTCGTAAACTCGACCAATTTATCCGAAACACGGCTCAGGGCAATATAACTCCCGGACTGCTCCATGACGGCGAAGTCTGACTGCCCCGTTTCCAGGGCGATCTCGTGAACGATCGTCAAAGTCTTTTCTCCGATCTTCCGCTTGGGTTCGTTGATGATCCTTTGCAGCCGCTCGTTGTCGCTGTGATTGGCGATCAGCGAAAGATAAGCCATGGCGTCCCGAATCTCTTTTCGGTCGGAGAACCTCGTGCCGCCCAGGATCCGATACGGGATACTGTATCGGGAAAGCCCTTTTTCGATGCTGTTGGACTGGGCGTTCATCCGGTAAAGGACCGCATAGTCCTTGTACTGCCGGCCCTGCCTCAACACGCCCTTCTGGATCGTATCCACGATGAACATGGCTTCGGCGTTCTGATCCGAGACTTCTTTCAGATGGACCGGGGAACCGGGTCCCTTGTCTGTCCACAGCCTTTTCTCATGTCTTCCCTGGTTGTGTTTGATGATCTCGTTGGCAGCCTGCAGGATATTTTTCGTGGAACGGTAATTCTGCTCCAGTTTGATGATCTTTGCGTCCGGGAACAGTTTGTCGAACGTCAAAATGTTTTCGATCGTCGCGCCTCTGAATCTGTAAATGCTTTGGTCATCATCTCCGACGACCATCAGATTCCGGAAGCCTCCGGACAGCTGGACCGTCAGGGCAAGCTGAGCCTTGTTCGTGTCCTGGAACTCGTCGACACAAACGAACAGGAACCTGTTCTGATACTGAGAAAGGATCTCCGGATACTTCCGGAACAGCGTCACCGTCTGGACGATCATGTCGTCGAAATCCATTGCATTGGACGCCTTCAGCCTCTTCTGATATTCCTGATAGATCAAACCGATTTGTTTGAGCCTATAGTCTTTTCCCACCGCATCCAGATATTCCAGAGGGTCGATCAGACTGTCCTTGGCATGACTGATCTCGCTGAGAACGGCTTTGCTCTGCAGCATGGATTCGTCGAAATTCAAATCCTTGATCACAGTCGAAATGGCTTTTTTGGAATCTTCCTGGTCGTAGATCACAAAATTCTGAGCATAGCCGAGCAGTTCGGCATGTCTGCGCAGGATCCGGCCGCAGATGGAATGGAACGTTCCCGCCCAGATGTCCGCCGCTCCCGCGTCTTCGCCGATCCTGTTGGTCAGACGCGTTTTCATCTCGTTCGCGGCTTTGTTAGTAAAAGTGATGCTCAAAATGCGCCAGGGCGGACAGGGATTGACGGCCATGGAAGCCAAGATAGGCTCGATCTCCTCATCCGGAAGCGAGACCGCATTCTTCAGGGCGTCCACGTCGGCCTGACTGAGATTTTCCGGGACATGATCGCATGCATAAGCGTCGCCAAAGCGGATCATATGCGCGATCCGGTTGACCAGTACGGTCGTCTTCCCGCTTCCTGCGCCCGCCAGGATCAGCAGAGGATTGAACAGCGTATAAACTGCTTCCCGCTGCGGTTGATTCAAAAAGCGATAATAATGGTCAAACAATTGCTTTTTGGCCTGTATATACTCTTCTTTCAATCCCGACATGACGCTTTCCCTTTACCTAATATTTCATTTATTAATTATACCAAATTTCGAACTCCAGTACAAGGAGAAAAGCTCATCTTGGAGCAAAAAGGAGACCCCTTTGTCAGAGGTCTCCCTGAGTCTTATTGAGAGGATCAGGCAGGTTTGTTCCCTGTCTGTTCCATTGTGCCCTTATATTTGCCTTTGGACCCGAACAGGTTGCCAATCACTTCACATGCGTCCGCCTGATTTCCAACATTGACGTCGTACCCTGCAACATTGGAAGGACAGATCATACCGTAAATGCCAGCCTCGCCCTTGAGGACGCTGAAGGAATTGTCTCCGGAATTCGTCAGAACGCCCTGATAGAAAGCGATCCTTCCCGGGCCTTCCAGATAGACCGTCCTGATCGTAGCGCCCCAAAGACCCGTATTGACCATCAGCACGTCGCCTTCAAAAGTCTTGTCCGTATAGATGTAAGCTCTGAAATCCGGATTGCCTCCGGGCAGGTTGACCAGCTGGGAATCGATGAAGAGTCCCGTGCAGTCGCCGCCGATATAGGCCGCATAGTTTCCGCAGTCTGTCCCGTGACAGATGGACACGAAGTTCTTGGCTCCGTCGTTGATCTCGATCCCTCTCCAGCCTGCATAGGTGAAGTTATGATAGAGCACCTCGTTTTCGGATTCGGTCACATAGAAGCATCTGGAGTGGCTCATGATATAAGCAAACACATTGTCCCAGTTTCCGCCGAAGCAGTTGGGCGTATAATGCACGTCCCGAATGATGCCGTCTTTGGATCCTCCGCCCACCTGAATGCCAATGTTGATGGGGCATCCCCACACATACTGGACGTAATGTCTGTCACACCGGTTGGTTGCAAAATCGATCCCGTTGAAAGAAGAATGCAAACTGACGTTGATCACGTAAATATCCGAACCGTCGCCTCCGATCGTAAACGCATAGGGCGTATAGACGGGGGCTTCCCGGGAGATCTCGTTAACGACCGTCGGATAGGTGATGCGCAGGCCGCGCAGGCCCGAACCGGAATGCAACATGATCAGAGGCGTTGCATCCGGATCGTTGGCGCCGTAATCCGTCGAAATCTTGGTGGGCGAGACATGGCTGGTCGCCGCCTCAGAAGCGCCTCTCAGTTCGATCCCGTCCCAGACGTCGATTGGGAATTCAAGCCAGTACGAACCGGCAGGCAGATAGACGATACCGCCTATCCCTCTCAAAGAATCGATCGCGAACTGCAGGATCGTGCTGATGTCCTGACCGGACTTGACGCTTTTCAGCTGTTCCGTCAGATCGACGAATCCGGTGCCCGAGGGTTTGGTCTCGGATTTTGGCGCGTACGAAATGTCGTCATAATTCCGGAACGAGAGGTTGCTGACCTCATTCTCGTTTTCAAAATTCGAATTGTCGCCGATCAGCGTACAGTCGATCAGCGTGTAGGCAGCTTTCGTTTTCAGAACGTCTTTGGAGCCTTCGAGCGTACAGTTGCCAAATGACAGTCTGCCGACACCTTCGTTCAGCACCCCGTATTCCCCGCCCTTGAACGTGCAGGAGTTGAACGCCATGTTGCCGTCGTTTGCGGCGCTGATATAGACCGGCAGCGCGCCGGGCTTGTCACAGACTTCGATCGAACAGTTGGTCATCAGGAACCACCAGAACTTCTGCCCTTCGAGTCCGTAGAAAACGTTTTTGAAATCCAGATTGTAAAGATGCCCGTTGGAAGCGCCGGTAGACGACTGATTGGCCAAAACGCCTGAATGATAGCCGGTGATGTGAATATCCGAAATATAAGTCCAGTCGATCCGCTGCAGATGCAATCCGATGGCATGGCTCAGCAGCCAGGTTTCCAGAGTGTCACGATCCGGGGTCTCAAATCCGCTGTTCAGCCAGTATTCAGGGCCCAGATAGATGTTTTCCACACGGCCGATGTCATAGGAGGTATCGTTCCAGTAGAACTTGTTCAGCGTGCAGCCGTAAATGTTGTAAATATGCTGCAGCGAGAGGTTCTCATGGTCTGTGGCACAGTCGATGGCCAAATAGGCATTGACAAAATACAGATTCGCCAATGTGATGGATTCGGTCGCCTTCTGCAGAATGGTCGGCGGGAATACCGTGGGTTTTCCGTTGACGAAGACCTGATCGGGATAGTAGAAGCAAATATTTTTGACGGCACACTGGGTCCCGACAAAAATCGCTGCGCCGGCATTTTCAGTGGTACCTGCGCCGTGCTCGATCAGAAGCACGCTTCCGTCCGTTGTTCCCTGTTTCAGTTCTCCGACCAGCGAAACGCCGTTCGGTAGGTTCAGCGTGGACGTCAGAACATATTTGCCTGCGGGCACATAGACTGTTCCTCCGCCCCGGTTCTGCACCACGGAAATCGCACTCTGAAAAGAATCCGTATCATCGGTCACTCCGTCTCCGGCAGCGCCGAAATATCTGACGTCCACGTCGGCAACGATATATTCATCCGTTACCCGTTCTGACAAAATGAGTGTGGGTTGATCTGAAAACATGTTCGTATCCGTCATCATCGTAATGTCATGGATCCTCGTCAATTCGGGACCCGTAAAAGTGATATAAAAATCATAGCCGTCGAAACCGCGTGTGAAGGCGGGTTTGTCGAGTTGAATGAAGAAAGTGCTCCATTTGTTCGTGGCAAAGCTCTCGGCCGCTTTCTGCTGAGCCTGTCCGGACTCATCAAAGTATTGAACCGTTGCTTTTACCGTCGACGTCACATAAGCATTGAATGCGATCCGGATGATCTGACCCTGAAAAGCCTCGATCAGCTCATCTGAGAGTTTCAGCCTCAGCTGATTCGTGTCCGCGTTGCGCCAATGCTCGAAAAGCACACATTCCAGACCCGAGACCTCCATCCTTCTCAGCTCTTGTGCCGTCACGATCTGAGCGCTCAGGCGGTCTTCCGTCTGACCGTCCAGAGTAAAGACGACGGAAGGCGGAATGCCCTCGTAAGGTTTCGGCGTATTCGGCTCGGAAGAGGTGTCCGATTCCTGCCCCTGCGAAGGGTCGTTCGTCTCTTCCTTGTCATCCTGCGGCGCTGTTGCGTTTCCGCAGCCGGCCAAAACCGCCAGGATCATGGCCAAAAGCAGGATGAATGAAATCAGTTTTCTCATGCGCAAAATCGGTGCCCCTGCACCTGCCTCCTTTTTTAAGAGTCGAATTTTTCTTTGTTGATCCACAATCCGAGTGCCGGATTCGGGATGAAGAAGATATCTTCCCCGTTCACGGTATTCATCCCATACTGTAATTCAGGGAGATGATAGTACCGAGCCGTCTCATCATAGTCTGCGCTGGCATATCCGACGGATTCGATTTCCTTCCTCGTTATGTTTTTGACAGCATAGGTAACATTGAAGCGTCCGTCAGAAGAGCCGTGGATCAGATGAGCAGCCGCTCCCATATTGGCTCTCAAATCGCCGTTTTCAGGCTTGTTGAATTCCTCCAGCGTCTTGAGCCTGCCCCTGTATCCGTATTTTCGGATCAGTCCGTCTACGGTCAGGTCTTCCCCGAACCGTTCCACACCGGGGGCTAAAACGATCAGTTCGCCGCCGTCAGCCATAGCCATACGTGTGCGGTAGATCGCCTTGTTCCCGAGCCAGGTGCTCTTGAATTCGGAAGGATCCAGATAAACGATGCACTTCTTCAACCCGGTCGGGACGAAGTCGATATTCTTTTCCTGAGACAGTCTGACTGCTTCGGTCAGGCATTGTCTGCCTTCACCGATAAACAACCCGTGTGTCCGGATCTTTCCCCCTGGCGCCGTCGTGACTGTCAGAACGAACAGAATCGGTCTTTCGGACAGAAAATGCTCCATACCGTAATCGAAGAGTTTCCGGACGGGCGTATTGTCCTTGCCCATCATTCGCTCCATGCCGTAAACGGCCCCGATCATATGGCTGCGGTTGATCATCGTGCTCCCGCCCACGCCGACAAAAAGATTCTTGGCGTGATTGGACATGCCAATGACCTCATGAGGCACGACCTGACCGGGTGAAATGATCAGGTCATAGGACGGATCCATCACCAGCCGGTTGATCTCGACCTGCAGTGCTTCATGCCATAATCCTTCACTGACTTCGGCAACGAAGCTTTCCGGGATTTCCCCCAGAGAAACGACGTCATGACGCCAGTCGTGGACAAGCATCCGCTCGTACGGCACATCGCCGAACATAGCGGACCACTGTTCAGAAGTGACCGGAACATGCGTGCCTAATGCGGGCATGATGTCCACCGCCGCTCCATGATCCGTCAGGTAGTGGTAGTAAATATTTGTGATCAGCCCGGCGTTCGAATGAAACCGGGTGAAATCCGGAGGCAGGATCAGCACTTTTTTCAGCTTTCTGCCCTGCAAAGAACTGATGAGCGCGTCCCGGATCTCCTTTTCCGAAAGGCCTTCTTCCCTGGCCGCTCTCAAAAAAATATTGTGTGCTTCTTTGTCCATTCTATATGACTCCAAAATGTTCCAAGGCCCGTGCGATCCCGTCCTCGTTGCAGGACAGGGTCACATAATCTGCTTGAGATCGGATCTCCTCTTTGGCGTTGGCCATGGAGACGCCTATCCCTGCAGCTTTCAGCATGGGCACGTCGTTCAGATCGTCCCCGAAAGCCATTGTCTGCCCGACAGGAATATTCAGGGCGGCAGCCAGTGCGGTCAAAGCTTTTCCCTTATCCGCATCTCTGTGCGTGAACTCGATATTGTTGACGACCGACGAAGTGACCGTCACGTCCGAGAATATGTCCGGCAGACGGTCAAGCCAACGCTTTCGTTCATCCATCTCGCGGAAAAGACATTGGACCTTTTGCACGCCATGCCCGTTTTCCGTGACCCAGTCTTTCAGATCCGGAACGGGCTGCCTGAGTGTTTGCCACATGCGCAGATAGTGTTCATCCGGAGCATAATCCGGGATCATTAGCTTCATGTTCTGAGAGATCCAGGCTTTCCCGTCCATATAACAGTCGTAAATGACGGGAAGACCGTCCAGAAACGTCATGATCTCGGTCGCTCTTGCGGGTTCTATCTTCGCGCTATAGAGCAGTTCGTTTTCCGCCCGGTCCCGGACTTCCGCTCCGTTGACGCCGATCACGTAACGGACAAAAGGCAACGCATCGACCTGGGAAGGCAAGGCGCCGCTCAGTCTTCCGGTCGCAGGAACGATCCTGATGCCCTGATCAGCCGCCTTTTCCAAAGCGTGCAGAGTGTCATTCGTGATGACCTTGTCTCTGTTCAGAAGCGTTCCGTCGAGGTCGAGCGCGATCAGTTTGATATCAGGCATTGTATGTTGACGCGGCCGTGTCTCCGCCGTGACCTGTCCAGTTCGTGTGGAAGAATTCTCCTCTGGGAGCGTCGACGCGCTCATAGGTATGGGCACCGAAATAGTCTCTCTGTGCCTGAAGAAGGTTGGCGGGCAACCGCTCTGTCGTATAGCCGTCGAACCAGCCTAAAGCGGACGAGAACGCGGGGACCGGGATCCCTGCGGATACGGCATAGGCTACGACCTGTCTCCAGTCCGGAACGAGCGTTTTCATGACGTTTGCAAAATAGTCGTCCATGATCAGATTCTGAAGATCCGGATTCTTGTCGAAAGCTTCCTTGATCTTGCCCAGGAACACGGAGCGGATGATGCAGCCGCCTCGCCACATTAGGGCGATGCCGCCGTAATTCAGATTCCATCCGTATGTCTGCGCTGCGGAACGCATCAAGGCATAGCCCTGCGCATAAGAAACGATCTTGGACGCATAGAGCGCTTTGCGGATCGATTCGGTAAATGCTTTCTTATCTCCCTTGAAAGGAGGGATTTCCTTTTTATACAGTTCGGACGCTGCCACGCGCTCGTCCTTCTGGGCAGACAGACATCTGGCAAACACGGCTTCGCAGATCAGCGTCAGCGGAACGGCTTCGTCCAGCGCGGCGATGCCTGTCCACTTGCCGGTTCCTTTTTGTCCGGCTTTGTCCAGGATCATATCCACCGTCTGTTCGCCCTTTTCATCGCGGTATCCCAGGATATCTCTCGTAATCTCGATCAGATAGCTGTCCAGTTCGGTCTGATTCCATTCGGAAAAGATTTCATGGAGCTCTTCGTTGGAAAAGCCCAGTCCGTCCTTGAGGAGCTGGTAGGCTTCGCAGATCAACTGCATATCGCCGTATTCGATCCCGTTGTGGACCATCTTGACGAAATGACCTGCTCCGTTTTCGCCGACCCAGTCGCAGCAGGCTTCGCCATTTTCGACTTTGGCGCAAATGCTCTGGAAGATCGGCTTGACGGCTTTCCATGCCGCAGGTGAGCCGCCGGGCATCATGGAAGGGCCTTTCAATGCGCCTTCTTCGCCGCCCGAGACGCCTGTCCCGATATACAGTTTGCCTTTTGATTCGACATATTCTGTTCTGCGGATCGTATCCGGAAAATGGGAGTTACCGCCGTCGATGATGATGTCTCCGTCTTCGAGCAGCGGAAGCAACTGATCGATCAGTGCGTCGACGGGAGCACCCGCCTTGACCATCATCATGACCTTGCGGGGCTTGGCCAGATTAGCCACCAGTTCCTCCAGCGAATGGCAACCGATGATATTTTTCCCGGCGGCACGACCGTTCACAAAGTGATCGACTTTTTCAACCGTCCTGTTGAAAACGGCTACCGTAAAGCCTTTGGATTCCATATTCATGACCAGGTTTTCGCCCATGACTGCCAATCCGATCAAACCGATATCTGCTTTTTTCATTGCTTTTTATTCCTCTTTTTTCTATCTCTGCACACGGGCATTTCCCGCATAAATATCCAAAACCTGTTTTTCGTCCGCAGGCTCTGCGTAATCGTTCAGACTGGAAGCCGCAAGGACACCGCTGGCCCAACCGAACTTCAGGCAGTCTTCAGGCTTCCACCCTTTGATCAGCCCGTACAGCAGACCGCCGGAGAAGCCGTCGCCGCCTCCGATACGGTCCAGGACCTGAATGGGTCTGGGTTCTTCCACATACCAATTTCCGTCTGCCCATAAAATGGCGCCCCACAGATGCTCGTTGGCGGAAATGACCTGCCGCAGTGTCGTTCCATACATCGAGGCGTTCGGATATTTGGCGCGGACCTGTTCGATCATCTGCTTAAAACTGCCGATCTTATCTGCCAGTTCCTTGCCTCCTGCCTCCGGACCTTTGAATCCTAAGCAAAGTTGGAAATCTTCTTCGTTGCCAACCAGCACGTCCGCCATGGAAGCAATCTTGTGGAAAGCTTCGGACAGTTCCTTTTCTCTGCCCTTCCAGAACGTGGCTCGGTAGTTCAGATCGAACGAGATCATCGTGCCGTGTTTTTTTGCTTCTTCGGCCAGTTTCAGGCAGCACTCGGTCGTCTGCTCGCTCATCGAGGCGATCAATCCGGACAGATGAAAAATCCCTACACCCTCCTGCCCGAAGATCCTTTCGGTGTCGAAATCCTTTGCGTCGAGCGTTCTGCCTACCTCACCCGCGCGGTCGTTCCAGACCCGGGGTGCGCGCAGTCCGAATCCCGAGTCGGCGATATTGAACTGGTGACGGTATCCCCAGGGCCCTCCCTGCGGGACCTCAATCCCCTCATATCTGATATTTCTGGCGCGAAGCTGGCTCTTGATGAACGCAGCGATGGGGCTGCCCTGAACGAACTTCGTCATAGCCAGGCATTCGTATCCCAGACTTGAAGCAACGTTCAGCACATTCGTTTCTGCGGAAGTCGCCTGAAGGTAAAACTGATTGCTGTTCTGAACAGCCATCCTGTCGGCAGGCGTGATCCGAACGCCCATACTGGTCGGACAGGCAATCGCGTATTTGTAATTCTGTCTCATTTCACAAACCCTATAAAAGGGCCTCCCGTTTCCATTTTTTCGGTTCAAAAACAACTGCAGTGATCATAGATACTGCCTTATATTTTTAAACACTTTCCTATCTAGAATTGTAACATGGATCATGCGGATAGTCAAGGTTTTACGGGTCTTCTTTCAGGCGGTCTGCCCATTATTTTCCCTATTTGGTCCGCAAGTCCGAAAACCCTCTTGACAGGGCTGAAATGATTGTGGTATAATTCCGCACAGTCGCCGGAATGATGGAATTGGCAGACGTGCTGGACTCAAAATCCAGTGGTGGCAACACCATGCGGGTTCGACCCCCGCTTCCGGCATCGAAAACCCCCTTTTGCGCTATGCAAGAGGGGGTTTTTGCTTGTCTATATGACCTGCGTCCGTTCACGCCAGATTTTTCACGAACGTCAGGACATTTTGCTCGCCTCGACGCTCGTAATGGATCGAATCGACGCTCTTTTTCACCATGTAGATCCCCAACCCGCCAATCGGCCTTTCCTCGGCTGAAAGGGACAGATCCGGATCCGGTTTGGCGAGTGGATCGTAAGCTTTACCACTGTCAATCAGCGTGATCACGGCGCGGTTCGGATCCTGCAGATGCTCAAACCTGATCGTGGCGGATCCGCCTTCCGGCGCATAGGCGTAATGCGCGATGTTGACGAACAATTCTTCAACCGACACATCGATCTGCATCTGGACTTTCGGGTCGCATCTGCATTGTTCGAGCCGCTCGTCGATGAAGGAAAGTACGGTGTCCAGATTTTCCACGGTCGCGTCAAGCGTCAGCTCATCTGCATGGTCCTTTTTTTGCGGACCGAAATAGCTGAAAGCCAGCATGGTGATATCGTCGAACTGATCGGCAGTACCCACAAATTCGTCTATTCCGTCCCGGACGTTCTTCAAAAGGTCCTGCGGAGAAGCGGACGGATCACGGTTCAGGGCTTCGAGCATTCTGTCCGCACCGAACAGTGTGTAGTTGATGTCGTTCGCCTCGGGCACGCCGTCCGTATAAACGAACAGGCTGTCGCCCGGATGCAATTCGAACTCATGTTCTTTGAAACGCATCCCCTGCATGGTCGCAACGGCCGGAGAATGCCTATACACGATCAGTTCATATTGTCCGTCTGCACGGCGCAGTGCGGGGTGTTCGTGGCCGGCATTGGCCGCGATGCCTTTTCCGGTGGATATATCGATTACCGCCAGCCAGACCGTCACGAACAGATCGGCTTCGTTGCCTTCACAGAGCTGCTCGTTGACGTTATGGAGGATCTCGGCAGGGCTTTCACCATTCAAAGCGTGGTTTTTGATCAGGGTTTTCGCAATGACCATAAACAGCGCGGCGGGAACGCCTTTGCCGGAAACGTCCGCCATAACGAGCCCGATATGATTTTCGTCGATCAGGAAGAAATCGTAGAAATCGCCCCCGACTTCCTTGGCCGGAGTCATGGTCGCATAGATATCGAACTCCTCCCGGTCCGGGAATGCCGGGAAAATCCTAGGCAGCATATCGGCCTGGATCTGCGTAGCAACGTTGAGTTCCGCACCGATACGCTCCTTTTCGGCCGTCACGGCGGTCAGGTTCGTGATATAGCTGTTGATATCCTGCTCCATCTGCTTTACGGAATCGCACAAAGTTTCCACTTCATCGCCGGTCCGGATGTTCAGCCTTGAGATAGCGGATTCACCTTTCTGCTCTCCGCTGCGGTCCTGGACAAAAGACCGGGTCGCGTCCGTCAGCATATTGATGGGCTTGATCAGAATTTGGGCCAGGCCTAAAAGAATGACAACGATCAAAACGGCAACGGCGATCGCCATAAACAGTATGACCGTCCTCAGGTATTCTGCCCTGTCTTCCATGATTTCGTCCATTGAAATATCCACGCCCACAAGTGCGACAGGATTGTGATCCCGGTCATAGACTGGTTCCATGGATGTACAAAGCCATCCGTACGTGTCGTTCGTGATGAATGCAGGGATTCCGTATTCCGGATTCTTTGTTTCCTTGGTCGGGCCCGAAACGCTGTGTGTCGTGCCTAACTGACATTGGTCTTCCGTACGGTCGGCATCCATGATATAGGTACAGGAATCCCCTTCCAGTTTCTGAACATAGAGATAGGTGATCCCGTTGCTGTCTTTGATATCGAACAGATACTTCAGCATAGCTTTGTAGTCTTCATCTTTGATCGCGTCGGCTTTTTGATCGTAATCTGCTCGGTAAGCCGCGTCATTGTGGTATCTTTCGTCATCATAGACGCCGATCTCCTTAACGGCATTATAGTACCGCAGCAGATCCTCCGCATCCAGTTGAGATGCGGCTGTCTTTGCCAGATTGGACGAAAGCGTTTTATAGTGCGCATCCATCGTGGAACTGTATACGTTGTAACTGATCGTCACGATGATCGCAGACAGGATCAAAGCCGCCAGAATGATAGTCACCACAGTTTTGAAACGCATCGAAACGACACGATACTTTCTTGTTTTGGTTTGAGACATCTTGGTTCCGTTCCTTTCAGAAAAGCAGAAGATTGGCGTAGGTGGAGCGCACAGGCGCATGAAACACTAAAGAAGAAACGACGGCTTCGCCCTCCGGGCAGGCATCTTCCGGGAATAAAGCCTCAAGGCTCGTTGTCCCGAAGAAAGTGCACAGCGGAAAAGCGATGCTCCGCAGTTGATCGCAACTCAGGTCCGTTTCAGTGATATGCAAAACACCGTCTGAGGGGTAACCCATCAGAAAATGGATCCGTCCGTCGAGTGAAAATGAAAGCGTTTGTCCGCCGCAGAATGCATTTTCATCGACGGCCCACTGCACGTGTGCATCTGGCCATCTCACGTAGGGGCGCCCGGAAAAAGAAATGTTTCTAAGGCGGTTGTAATCCGCGGCAGAAAGAGGCGACAGCGAAAGACTCCCTCCGCTTTTAGCTTCGGGCGTGGTCCTGAACAATCGGAAACTACTGTCCAGAACGAATCCCGCAGATTCATAAAAAGGGATCAGCTCCTGAGACGGTTTGAGAAACAAGCCGCAGCCTTTTTCTTCAGCGGACCGGGTAACGGAGCCTAGAAGATTTTTCATCAGTCCCTGCCCTCTGTATGCCGGATGCATGCCGACCGCATAGACGAACCGAACCGGATATGCCTCGGCACCTTGCGCAAAAGAGGCCTCCATCAGATGGATCATCCCTATCGGTTTTTCATCTAGGGACAGAACAGGGACCGACATACGATCAAAGTTTTCCCGATAGAAGAACTCTATATACTCTTTCGAATCGGGAAAACAGGTCTGCCACAACTCGGTCAGTGCGGGAATGTCCCGTTCTGTTGCGAGACGGATATCGGGATGCATGGAAAATCAAACCTCCACAGTCAGCGTGTTGAAACCGGCATACCGGCGGTAGAAGAACCGTTTGGACTTGGCTTTGACCATCTGGATGCCCAAAGAAGCCAGCTGATCCTCGTCTTCGTAGTTCTGCCCGGTTTTCATGGCGAACGGATTGAAGTCGACCGCGTTGTCGCGCAAGTGCAGCGCCACCGTTCCGTCTTTTTCAAAACACAGAGTCAGCTGGATATATTCCTCGCCTTCCTGACGGAAAGCGTTTTCTATGATCGCCTGGCAAACTTCTTCCAAGCACATGGTCACACAGTACATCTGCTGGGTCGTAGCCTGATTCTCGATGCAAAAGGCCTCTGCCTTGCTGATCAGGTCCGAAATGTCCCTCGAATTGGCATCGAGCAGGTACGAAAAAACGATATTGGACACAGTATGCTTCCTGAAGAAGCCGACCGGGATCCAGGCGGCCAGTGCGGTCAGCTCGGCTCCCAGAAAAACGAACCAGAACCATTTTATGTCGAAAAGTGACAGAATCAATGCGCAAATGACGAAACAGACAAACGTGCGCAGTTGATTGATCAGGAAAACCAGTTTTTCCCGGCCGATAGCCTGGAAACAGGAACTCCAGATCATGCTTATCCCGGCCGGGATCACGGACAGGCAGAACAGACGGACAGCCCATGAACCTGCCGATATCGCGTCTCCCGACAGTCCGAACAACTGACAGACCGAAGGCGCCAGAAAGGCGAACAGCAAACTGATCGCTCCACCCGACAAAACTCCGATGACCATCGCGAGCAGCATGACCCGCCGGATCGATTCCCTGTTATGTTCGGCATGAAAAGTGCCGCTGAGAGGCTGGATGGTGTCCCCCAGGGCCGTATAGATCGCAAAAGAGATATAGGATACGTTCTGCACGACGTTGAACTGCGCCAGCGCACCGTCTCCGCCCAGTTTCAGCAAAAGATTGTTCACGACCAATAAAGCCACGAACTGTCCGATATAACCGAACGAAGAAGCGATTCCGGTCTTGAGGACCGAGAACATGAGTTTGATCTTCGGCCGGACGAAACGGAAACGGAGAATGGCCCATTTCCTCGTGAAATGGAGCATGAAAATGCAGATGCCGACCGCTTTGCCGCAGACCGTTGCGATAATGGCGCCTTTGACGTCCATTTTGAAAACGAGAACGAACAAAGCGCTTAAGGCGATATCCGTGAGATATCCGGTCACATAACCGGCACTGGCCAGCTTTTCATTGTCATCGCAACGAACGCAATAATAGAGCAGAAAATAGATAAAGGTCAGCGGCGCGCCGAGGAACATGATCTGCAGATAGTCTTTCGTATAATTCCAGAGTTCGCCGCCCTCTTCGCCGGCTCCGAGCATTTTCAGAACGAAGGGCATGAAGATCAGTCCGAGCGCACCGATCAGGATGCTGACGACCAGCGCCAGGATCACCATTTGAGAAAAGATCTCGATCCCCTGCTTGGCTTTTCCTTTACCCATCGATCTTGTGTAGTGCACGGACGTGCCGACCGCGATCCCGATATCCAGCACGTTATAGATCATATAGATCGGCGCGACCAGCGACATGGTCGCCAAACCGATCTTTCCGATGCGGATGCCGACGAACAGCGCGTCCGCGATGTCTCCAAGCGCCAGACCGAATGCCGAAAAAAGGGTCGGCCAGAAAAGCCGCCTGAACATGCGGTCGGAAAATGATTTTGTTTTCGCAGCGCTTGAAGCGAATTCGCTCATAAAGATTTCCCTTTCCAAACACGGACCAGTTCTTTGGGCCGCCGGAGCAATTTGTGTGTTCTGAGACCCTCGAGTCCCATATCTTCTTCCGAGTCTACCGTTGAGACCTCGGCAGGCAAAGCGCGGTACAGTTCCCACTTGATAAAGCAGTCACACCGTTTATCCAGCACTTTACAAAAACAGATATCGAATTTTTCTGGCGTGATGAAGGTGCCCGCCACATAAGAGATATCTTTCCCGTCTGCGGTGAACAGCATGCCCCACAGACGCAGATCTGCAAAATTTCGAAGCGCAGTTTCGGCAGCAGCCGTGTCTGCCAGATCTTCCCTGGGACGGGCCTCAGACCATTCCCGGTTGATCGCGAGCGCCCTTTCCAGATTGGTTGCATCCAATCGTTCGGATGACCAGTGCAGAGCCGACTCTCTCCCGATATTGACCTGATGCCGGAGATTTTTGTAATCCTTCCCGACCATCGCGATCTGCTCGTTCCGGTCATAGAGATAAGGATAATCGTTGCGGCATTCGGAAAATGTGAATCTGCCCGGAAATGCTCTTTCCAAAAAACATTTGTCTTCGTCGCTGACGAAATAGAAAACAGGCTTTCCCTCGCGCAAAAGCGCATCGATCAGTTCTTTTTTCGCGGGTTCGGTCCCGCAAGGGAACAGATAGGCGTCCTCGCCGCGAGCGCCGTATTTGACTAAAAAAGCATCGTCGGACACGTAGATACCGTATTGCTCGCTCGCCTGCCATGCAAACAAGGAAGCAAACGCATGTACATGTAACGTGTTTCCGGATAAAGCTCGGATCGATTCGATCCGTTCCCTTTGTTCCGGCGAAATCGGTTGGAACAGCAACGACGGGTGGCTCATGTCGGTAGACAATCCTTCGCCCTCCTGTTAAAAATGTAGGTATAGTTTACCTTATGGAGAAATCGATGTCAAGGACAAGTGACGCTTGCCTTGCTTTGCAAAAATGCCGGAAATGCGGAACAAAGAAGAGAAAAGAGGAACTGCTCGATTTTGGTATGCCCCTCTCTTTCTCTCTTCGATCCAAGGTTTCTTATCGGAAATACTGGACGGCAGATTTGAATATTTTCATATCGTATTCGCCCGGGACGTTCCGATACAGATTCGGACCGATCCTTTCCGAATGTCCCATCTTCCCGAAGACACGACCGTCTGGCGACGTGATCCCTTCGATGGCACAATAGGAGCCGTTGACGTTGAACCGGATATCCATCGTAGGATCTCCGTTCAGATCCACATACTGCGTCGCGATCTGACCGTTCTCGATGAGTTTGCGGATCACGTCTGGTTCGGCGATGAACCGCCCTTCTCCATGCGAGACAGGCACGTTGTAAACGTCTCCCACCCGGGTCATGGACAGCCACGGGGACAGATTGGAAACGACGCGGGTCCGGACGATCCGGGACTGATGCCGGCCGATCGTATTGAAAGTCAG
>CADBRS010000116.1 GCA_902797125.1 uncultured Ruminococcus sp. | reverse complement strand
GGCCCGGTGCCGTGGATCTGACCTGAGTACATGGCAGATCTCTGAATATTGTCTCTTATGATTTTATGCGTTTCACTGTTCGTATAAACGATGTAACAGGGCACCTGTTCCCCTGTTAAGTAGCTCTCTGAGGGGGTTTTAGCTGAAAATGGGGCCGGATCGTCTTCGCCTGGCTGCAATTCCAGCCTCTGCAAGTCGATGGTCTGCTTCTTCACTCTGGGCGGTGTGCCTGTTTTGAATCGCACCAACTTGACTCCGATTTTTGTCAGGGAATCAGACAAGCCCACGGCCGGCAGCATGCCGTCTGGGCCGCTCGCATAATTCACATCGCCCACAAAAACGCGGCTATCCAAAAACGTGCCGGTGCAGATGACAACGCACGAGCATTCCCATATCTCTCCGAGCTTCGTTTTAACACCGCATACAGTCTGTTTGCCATCGATGACATGCGTCAGGATTTCGACAGCCTCACCTTGGACCAGCCTGAGTCGTTCCTGTTTCTCCAGGGTGTTTTTCATGATCAAGCGGTATCTGGCCCTGTCCGCCTGAATCCTTTTGGCGTGGACTGCCGCGCCTTTACCCAGATTCAGTGTTCGGCTCTGAAGGGTCACCCGATCGGCCGCAAAACCCATTTCTCCGCCCAAGGCATCAATTTCGTAAACCAGATGGCCTTTTGCAGAGCCGCCAATCGACGGATTGCATGGCATATTGGCGATCGCGTCAAGCGACATAGTCATCAGCACCGTGTCCGCTCCAATTCGGGCGCTTGCCAAAGCCGCTTCAATCCCTGCATGCCCTGCGCCGATCACAAAAACATCAGTTTTCAACTCAGACTTATCCATGAGTCCCTTTCCTGTTTTAGAACTTTTGTTCTATATCTCTCCATAATTGTTTGAGGGAGAAAGCATCCTTTCTCCCTCATCAAAATCAGTAAGTTGGGGAATCCAAGTACCATGCGTTTCTTTCAAAAACAAACGTCAAGGTTATCGGAAGTTTTTCTTCGGTCTCTCCCAATTTGTAGCTATCCAGCCGGATTTTGACCTGTTTCGGTGTGCTCTTTCCGACAATGGTCATGGTTGAATAGTCATAGATCCTTTCTCCGGTCACAAACGGAGAATATTGGGAAGACTGGTACAAAATCCCTTCGGCTTCTTCTCGGTATCTGGCACCTTCCACACTTGCGCTTCCATCACCGAACTCGTATACCGTTCCGGTGAAAAGAGCAGGGTAGAGAGAAGCCAAATAAGCCGATGAATAAACCGACTCGAGATATTCCATCATTTCAGCCTGCGTCCTGAACGAAGTAGCTGCTGAAACCAAATTGTAATTTGCGTTTTGCGTTGTGTCTGCGGAATCGTAAACATATAACAAATCCGCCACCGGACTGTTGCGCTCAAAAACGGGCAGCCCTTCGCCGAAAAGAATGGTGTTGGCTGAATAACTGTGTTCGATCAGCCAAACCGCACGATCCTTGATTTCTTCAATGGCCGGGCCTTTTCCGCATCCGGTGAGAACAACGCATGAAAGCAAGCAAAGCACTAAAAGAAATATGCCTGCTTTAAATATCACTTTCTTCATTATTGGCATCAAACGAATCTTCCTCTTGCTGATCAAAATCCTCGACCAGAGGAGCTTCTGCGCCTGGTGTGCTGCCTGTTCCTTCTGTCTCGGTCTCGTCATCAATGAACGTTCCTGTATCTTCGGTCTCTTCTTTCTTTGCTAACTGGGTGACAAAAGCGATCTTTTGGTCTTCTCCGACTCTCATGATCTTCACACCCATCGTGCTGCGGTTATGACACGGAATATCTGCAACAGGAACACGGATAATAACGCCGCCCTCTGTGACGACCATAATGTCTTCGTCTTCATCAACCGCAACGATACCGGCCAGTAAACCTGTTTTTTCAGAAATTGCCTGTGCTCTGACACCACGGGACGACCGGCCTTTGTTCTCTCTGAAATCGTCAAATATCGAGCGCTTGCCAAACCCGTTGTCCGTGACCGTCAGCACGGTTTTACTTTCTTCAACCGGGACTACACCAATGACATAGTCATCCTCAGTCAGACGAATGCCACGCACACCTCTGGCGGTACGGCCCATAGAACGAACCAGATTTTCATCATATCTGACTGCATATCCGTGCCTGGTCGCGATCAAGATGTTCAAAGACCCGTCCGTAACTTTGACAAAGAGCAATTCATCGCCTTCATCCAAAGTCAGCGCACGCTTGCCGCCTTTCCTTTGATAAGCAAACGCAGACAGCGGAGTACGCTTGATGACACCATACTTTGTGACCATCAGCAGGAACTTGTCATCCGAGAAGCCGGAAATGTTCAGTACCGCAGTCACCTTTTCCCCGGGTTCCATGGTCAAGACGTTAACAATATTAGTGCCTTTTGCCGTTCGCCCTGCCTCAGGTATCCTGTAGGCCTTGATCGCCTGCACTTTGCCTGTGTTGGTAAACATCAGCAGAAGGGAATGACTGTTAACAGCAAGCACCTTTTCAATAAAGTCTTCTTCCTTGGTCGTCACACCCGTGATGCCTTTGCCTCCGCGATGCTGTGCATCGTACGTATCAGCAGGCAACCGTTTGATATACCCTGAATGTGACAAAGTCACCACGCATTCGTGTTCTTCGATCAAATCCTCCAGCGAGATCTCTTCGACCGCTTCTTCAATGCGGGTACGTCTTGCGTCGGCATATTTGTCTTTAATCTCTGTCATTTCGTCAGAAATGATCTCTTTCACCTTGTTTGTGTCGGCCAAAATGGCTTCCAGTTCCATAATCAGCGCGTGCAGTCTCTTCAGTTCTTCCTCGATCTTCCCGCGCTCCATACCGGTCAGGCGGCCCAAAGTCATTTCAACGATGGCCTGTGCCTGAGCCTCTGACAAGTGTCTGGTATTGCCCTCGCCGATCAAAGACGGATCCACATCGTGCTCCACATATCCGTCGCCATATCCGGTATAAGCAAACGATTCGCTCATCAAGCGCGCCTTCGCTTCCGGAATAGACGGGGAAGTCTTCATGATTTCTATGATCCTGTCAATGTTGTCCAGTGCAATGTGGTAACCCTCGAAAATGTGGGCTCTGGTTTTCGCTTTTTCAAGATCAAACTTTGTCCTGCGAACGATGACGTCCTCTTGATGGGCAATATACACATCCAGGATCTGGGGCAGGGACAGGATCTTAGGCTCGTTGTTGATCAAGCCCAGCATGTTAATGGAGCATGTGTCCTGCAATTGCGTAAACTTATAGAGCTGGTTCAAAATAACCTGACCGTTCGCATCGCGTCTGTATTCGATCACGATCCGCATGCCGTTTCTACCGGATTCATCGCGCATATCCGTGATCCCGTCTATGCGTTTCTCTTTAACCAGTCCGGCTATGTTCTTGCAAAGGAGCGCCTTATTGACCATATAAGGAATTTCAGTAATGATGATCTGACGCTTATCCTCGTTGATTTCAGCTTTAGCCCGAACATAGATGCGTCCTGCTCCTGTCGCATAGGCTTCCCGGATGCCTCTGGTTCCGTAAATCGTGCCATAGGTGGGGAAGTCCGGACCTTTCACAAACTCCATCAGTTCATCCAGCGTGCAATCCGGATGATTCATCCGATATATGGTGGCATC
Organism: uncultured Ruminococcus sp.; assembly: GCA_902797125.1. Classification (GTDB taxonomy): domain Bacteria; phylum Bacillota; class Clostridia; order Oscillospirales; family CAG-272; genus RUG14240. Next base: position 20,669 of record CADBRS010000116.1, on the reverse strand, counting down.
AATGATTTCTCCCAGGTTATGAGGCGGCACATTGGTGGCCATACCGACAGCGATACCTACGGCGCCGTTGACCAAAAAGTTAGGGAACCGTGCGGGTAAAACCGAAGGTTCGCGCAACCGGTTATCAAAGTTTGGAACCATCTCCACGACTTCTTTGTCCAGATCGCGCATCATTTCATCGGCGATCTTGTCAAGTCTGGCTTCTGTATAACGATACGCGGCAGGCGCATCACCATCGACTGAACCGAAGTTGCCGTGTCCCTCGACCAAGGGATGACGCATGGAGAAATCCTGTGCCATACGGACCATCGTTCCATAGACTGCAGAGTCTCCATGAGGATGATAACGTCCTAAAACGTTACCGACCGTCGTCGCGGATTTCCTAAACGGTTTGTCATGAGTCAAATGATCTTCGTACATGGCATAAAGGATCCTGCGCTGTCCGGGTTTCATCCCGTCACGGATATCCGGCAATGCACGCGACATAATGACAGACATCGCATACTCAATAAAAGACTTCTTCACCTCGTGTTCAACATTGATCTCGGTAATTTTCTGGTCGGGGAAGGAAAGATCTTCAATTTTTTTCTCTTTTTGGTTATCCACGTTTTTACCTCTCTGCAGCTACATCTGCTTGATACTGCTGCCTTTTTTCTTCTTTATGTTTTTTTGTCGTTATGACATGTGAAATGAATAAGCTTACCAACGTAAAACTCAACGTCAGCAGGACTTGTATCGGCAGAACCACAAAAAGTGTGAAAACAACACCTGTTCTGCTTTGGATCAACAATTCTCCTAAAATCCTGATCGTATGCGCAGAAACTTCTGCCACCAGTACAAGCAGGCACATTTGTTTGCCCATCTGCTGCTTTGTCTGCTCAAACAGGTTCCCGACCAAAAAGCCAATCAGCATGCAGGCAAGCGGGTCTGCATAGATAGTCGATGCAAGCAGGGCATCGTGGACCAGCCCCAGAATCAGTCCGATCACACATCCCTTTTTCCATCCCACCCGCGAAGCTATCAGCACCGTCAGGCAAATCGCCATGTCCGGCATCAGACCGAAAAGTCGGGCATTAAGCGGCCACCAGCCTTCAAATAACAGTCCGAGAAAGCAGCCTATACCGATCAAAACGGCTTTTATGATGGTCTTTGGTTTCGTGTCTCTCATGATCCACCATCCAAAACCAGTACCACGTCCGGGTTGTTGGTAAATGCTGCTATCTGAACAACAGCAACGGGCACTCTGGAAAAAGCATCATATTGGACGTCAAGGATCTCTCCGATGACGACATTCCCAGGCCAACTGCTGCCCATTCCGCTGGTCATCACGATATCTCCGACCTGCATCTTTGCGCTTTCTTCCGTCCCGGAAAACCGGCACTGCCCTTTGATGGCAAGATCTGTCGAACTCGTAACTTCACCCATACAATCCGTATCTACATCGACTGCGCTGATGCTCACTCCGGATTTCCAGATCGGTTTGACATAGGCCCATCCGACACCGGCTTCCGTAACCGTGCCAATCGCGCCGCTCGAACTCACAACCGGCCGACCCGTTTTGATTCCGGCCTCTGTCCCGCAGTTGATCGTCCATACCAGATCCGTCGTTGCCACAACTTTGGCGGCGATCCACTTGTTGTTCTGGTAGTTGCTGTCGAGGTTAATATATTTTTTTAGGTTGTCGTTTTCCTTTTCGATTCTCTTTAAATCATAAATCTCTGCCCGCAGAGACTCGTTTTCCTTAGTTAAGTCTTCATTCTCTTTCAGGAGTCTGTCCATTGATGAAAAATAAGAACCAAATCCTTTAAAGCCGTCGCTGATCTTTGAGCCGACCCACCGGAAGGGAACAGCCACGGTATTGACTGTGCTTCGAATCAGGTCGGATCGTCCCAACATTAACCATACTGTGGGGACGACCGAAAAAAACAATGCGACGCAGAGGCAGATTATAAAAAACTTGTTGGTCAAAAGTTTCAATCTTCACCTCCGGCAAAACACCCCAATTGTCTCAACAAGGAAACGCATCTTTGCCGAAACGCGTCCGGATTGGGAGAGGAACAATCAAACTGTAATGAAAGGCTTCCGTCCGTCCGTATCTCCGCCAAAAGATCTTTGGTCCTCCGGGCTACACCGTCAGAGCTGTCAAACACTGGCGCTTCCGGCCCAAAAACGGTTTGAATCGATTTTTTGACGAAAGGGAAATGCGTACATCCAAGCACAATCGCGTCATAGGGCGGGGTAAAACCTTTTTTTGTCGAACAGTCGCGCAGATAGGCTATTGCCCGCTCATCCACGTCGGTCTGGCTTTCGATGATCGACACCAGTTCCGGAGCAGGGAGCAAATCGATTTCAGCTCTTCCTGCAAATCGAGACATCAAATCTTGAAACTTCTTTTCTTTTAAAGTGATCGGTGTGGCAAGGGCCAAAATGCGTGGCAGTCTATCGGTAATCCCTTCGACCGCCAAAACAGCAGGTTTGATCGCCGGTTCTGTCCCAATCACCGGCAACGCCTTGTAGATAGTCCGTAGTTCCTGAATAGCAGCCGATGTTGCGGTATTACATGCAATCACAATTGCCCTGGGATCATATGCATTCACTAGGCTACGCACGACGGCAATCGTTCTTGTCTGCACCTCTTCTGTGGATCGGATCCCATAAGGCGCAAACGCGTTATCCCCGAAATAAACATATTTTTCGGAAGGCATTTCTCGAATCAGCCGATCTAATATGCTGAGACCGCCAAAACCCGAATCAAAAACTAATATCGGCCGCAACTCCATTTTCAAACCATCACCATTCCCTGACTGCGACTGTAGGAATCTGCTGAATATCCTCCGGGGCAGGAAGTGCTGTCCCCTCCAAAGCCACTTTGGCTCCCGCAGCGCGGGAAGCGTAGTTCATAGCCTCAGGGATCTGAGCATTTTCCGCAAACCGGGAAAAACAGAACGCGGTCAAAAAAGTGTCTCCTGCTCCCGAAAATCCCCGCAAGGAGACTTTGGGTGCATCTGCCAAAAATTGTCCGCCCTCGCCGTAATATGCGGCACCCTGAGCATCTAATGTGCATAAAACATTAGAATGATATTTCCGAAAGATGTCAGAGCAGACCTCTTTTAATCTGTTCCGGTCCTGCAATTCGCTCTCGGAGACCCCGGCCAGACCGGCCAGTTCCCTCAAATTCGGTTTGATCAACGTCGGGGACGCCTGGATACCCAGGGCCAAGGCTTCTCTGTCTGCATCGAGCAATATGATTGCACCCGGTTTCTCTCTCTTAATCTTGCTAATGATCTCAGCATATGTATTGGGTGCAAGGCCCTGAGGAATGCTGCCGGCCATCGAATAGATATCTGCATCTGAATTCAAAAACGAACGGATCAATGCAGCGGCCTCTTCTTCGGTATACGGACCGCCTTTTTCGTTAAACTCTGTGCCCGAGCCAATCGAATCGATCACTTTGATATTGGTTCTGATCCCGGCGTTCGAGCGCGTTTCAAAGACTTTAAAAGCCTCTCTTTCGCCGATTTCTTCCGCTTGTGACCGGTTTTGTCCCTGTCCACAGAAGGAATAATATGAAACGGTCTGTCCAAGCCTTGATGCGACAATCGCCTGGTTCAGCCCTTTCCCGGCGTAACTGATAGATGTTTTGATGATCCGGTTGATGCTGCCCTGTTTGATCGGAGAATCCAAATAGCAATTGTGGTCAATACATGGATTCAGCGCGAGTACAGCCCATTTGAGATGTTTCATCTTTACTAAAAAAATTAAATGTCTAAGTTTTCGGCAAATTTGGCATTTTCTTCGATAAATTGACGCCGCGGTTCAACTTTGTCTCCCATGAGCAGTGAAAATGTTTCGTCAGCCGAAATCGCATCTTCGATCGATACTTTCTTCAAAGTCCTTCTTTCCGGGTCCATGGTCGTCTCCCACAATTGTTCAGCGTCCATTTCTCCCAAGCCTTTGTATCGATCCGCTTCAACGCCTTGACCGCCCAGCATAGCGATATACTGATCCCTTTCTCCGTCGGAGAAGGCATAATACTCCTGGGACCTTCCTGCCCTCTTGTAAACCTTATACAGAGGCGGCTGAGCTATATAAACATGTCCGTCATCGATCAATTGACGCATGTGTCTGAAGAAGAATGTCAAAAGAAGGATCTGAATGTGAGCGCCGTCTACATCGGCATCGCTCATGATGATGATTTTCCCATAACGAAGTTTGGTTGCATCAAATTCATCACCGACGCCGCAGCCCAATGCCTGCATGATCGGGATCAGGGACGGGTTTGCGTACACTTTGTCGATTCTTGTTTTCTCGACGTTCAATACTTTTCCGCGCAGCGGAAGGATCGCCTGGAATCTGGAATCTCTGCCGCTCTTGGCTGAGCCGCCTGCAGAATCTCCCTCTACAAGGTACAATTCTGTCAGGTCTGCGTTTCTTTCCTGACAATCTGCCAGTTTTCCGGGTAAAGAACTGCCCTCGAGCAAACCCTTGCGACGGGTCAGTTCCCGCGCCTTTCTGGCTGCTTCTCTGGCTCTGGACGCCGCGAGCGCTTTATCCAGAATGGCTTTAGCGTCTGCGGGATTTTCATCTAAATATTCAGCCAGTTTGGTGGAAACCACGCTTTCGACCAGTGTCCGGATCTCCGAGTTGCCCAATTTGGCCTTTGTCTGGCTTTCGAACTGTGCGTCTTCAAGTTTGACACTGACGATGGCAACGAGTCCTTCGCGGACATCTTCACCGGATAATTTCTTGTCTGAATCTTTCAGGATGCCTGCTTTCCTGGCGTAATCGTTCAGGACCTTGGTCAGACCGGCCTTAAATCCTGTCTCATGCGTACCGCCTTCGACCGTATTCATGTTGTTGGCGAACGTCAGGAGGGTTTCGTTGTAGCTGTCGTTGTATTGCAAAGCGACTTCTGCAATGCTGGTCCCCTTGAGACCGCGCATGTAGATGACGTTTGGATGAATCAGGGCGTCGTGCCTTTGATTGTTCAGATATGTAACGAAGCTTTTGATACCGCCGTCGAACTTCATATCGTTTTCTCTGGCCGGTTCAACCCGTTCATCTCTCAGAATAATATGAACGCCTGCGTTGAGGAATGCCTGTTCACGAAGCCTGTTGAGAAGAACATCATAGACAAAAACCGTATCTTCAAACAGCGTTGAGTCGGGTTTGAAAGTGATTCGGACGCCGTGATCCCGGCCCGGTTCGGCCGGAATAATCTGATAGGGTCTCGCCACGTGCCCTCTTTCAAAACGCTCTGTGGCGCGGATGCCTTCATGCGTGTCGTCCAGCTCCATCCATTCGGACAATGCGTTGACGACCGAGCCGCCCACACCGTGCAAACCGCCGGCGATTTTGTAACCGCCTCCGCCGAATTTGCCGCCGGCATGAAGGATCATGTAAACGACTTCAGGAGTAGGAATGCCTTTGGTCGGATGCAACCCGGTCGGGATGCCACGCCCGTTGTCTTCAACGGTGACACTGTCCCCGGGGTTGATCGTGACGCGGATCGTATCGCAAAAACCGGCCAGTGCTTCATCAATCGAGTTATCAACGATTTCATATACCAGATGATGGAGCCCGCGAGACGACGTCGTGCCTATATACATGCCCGGACGTTTTCTGACGGCTTCAAGGCCTTCCAGGACCTGAATCTGATTTTCATCGTATTCTTCGGTAACCGGTGCGGCAACGGCAGCTACGGCTTCAGCGTCCTCGCTGAAATCTTCCGGAACGAAATCATCATCCGGATTTTCATCGCTGTCTGCTGCATATAACTCAACAGTCTGGTCTTTTTCTTCTTCTTGTAAAGCGTTGTCTTTTTCTTCGGCCATTGTCTTGTTCTTTCTCCCTTAATCTTTTGGCATGGAGCTCATGTTGTATAGTTTTTCCTGGGCGGAGCGCCCGGCAAGTGCAGATGAAGATAATTGGGAAAAATAGATTTTGTATTCTTTCTTATTTTCATCTTCATAGAGGATAAACGATTTAGGCAAAGTCTGTTCTTTTGCCTCCTGTATGTTTCCTCGCTTTTCCTCGCCGACAAGAAACTTTCTTGTGATATTTGAAACGGTCGCGTTGTCTGTATCGAAGATCCCGATGATTTTGCGTTCCCGTATAAAAATGTGATTTCCTATGTGCAAATACATGCTTCTTCCGTATACTGTCCTTCCCGGACACTCCATATCTTGATGTTGTCAGAGCCTTTTTCAGCGATTTCTTCGCATGTCGTCATGATAACTTGCTTACCGCTGATATTCTTTAACAGATATTGCTTCCGCTTGTTATCCAATTCACTCAGCACGTCATCGAAGAGAAAAATCGGATATTCTCCCGTGATTTCTTTGCTGATTTCGCCTTCTGCCAACTTTACCGATAAAACCAAACTTCTTTGCTGCCCCTGAGAAGCATATTCCCGGGCTTCTTTTCCGTTCAGGAAAAAAATCAAATCATCCCGATGTGCACCGTATAAAGTGCTTCCGTTCACTATTTCTTTTTCTTTATTGTTTAGAAGCTGTTTCAGGTAGATCTCATACAATTCTTTTTGAAATACCGTTCTGCTCTCGCTGTTTGCATCCGTTTTTTCTTCCAGACCCTTGATCAATTGTTCAAATTCTTTGCGGCCGCAAGCCGGATCATACAAAAGCGCAGGTTTCTCGTCTCCGTTTGTCATATCCCGAAAAATGCCGGCAATGATTTTTTCAAGCTTTTGAATATATGACCATCTGTGCCAGGAAATGATGGAACTCCATTCAGCGATCTGTTCGGACCAGATATCCAGCGTTTCCTGACTGGCGCCGGAATCCGTCTTTTCGTCCCGGATCGTTTTGAGTAATTTGTTCCTTTGTTTCAACACCCGTTCATATTTCTGAAGAGCACTCAAATACCCAGGAAACAATTGCGAAATGGCAATATCCAGAAAATCCCTTCTTTCAGAGGGTCCTTCTTTGATCATGGCAAGGTGATCCGGACAAAACAAAACCGTTCTGAAATCTCCGACCAGTTCAGATATTCTGCGGATAAACACTCCGTTTTGGCTGACCAGTTTTTTTCCTTCTCTGGTCAGTTTGATATCTATATTCTGTATCCTTGCGTTTTCTCTGTCTTCTTTATAGTTGACCTTGACTGAAAAAGAGGGCTGGTCGAATAAAATCAGATTCGTATCCTTCTTTTTTTCTCGAAAACTCTTTCCGAGCGTGCCGAAAAATAATGCTTCCAAAAGATTTGTCTTTCCTTGCGCATTATCTCCGACAAAAACATTGATACTGTCTATAAAATTGATTTCAGCGGAAACGATATTTCTAAAATTTTGAATTTGTATGGAAGTACAAATCATATCCTTTGTTATCCGGCAATTTTGATTGGAAGAACCATATAAACATCGTTATCTGAATCTTCATCATCCGGTGTAATGTTCATGGCGCTGAAAGAACTGTTCAAAGAAAGAAGAATATTTTCAGCATCGCATGCTCTTACACATTCAATCAAAAATCTGTTGTTGAAAGAAATAAACAGATCTTCTCCTTCGTGTTCACATTCTACTTCATCATACAAAGAACTGATGGTTGACATGGCAGTGACTTTGATAATCTGATCCTCGATTGTGATTTTGACATGAGATTGCCCTATGAATTTTTCCTCAGTAACCAGTGCGGCTCTTTCCAAAGCATTGAGCAGTTCATATTTATTGACTCTGACTTTGATCTTATGATTTTTGACAATGATTCTGTCAAAGTCCAGATATTCGCCTTCGATGAGTTTTGTGAAGAAAGTAAACTTGCCGACAACAACGATCATGAATTTTTTATTCATATAGACGCGTGCGTTTTCTTCACTTTCATCTGAAAGCAGCTTGATCAGCTCATTGACTGATTTTCCCGGAACGATAAATTTGAATTTCTGTTCGTTTCCTATATTTGTAATATCTACTTCTGTTTCGCAGCGAGCAATTCTAAATCCGTCACTGGCTACGACAAGCATCTTGTTATCTTCAATTTCGACCAAACATCCGTTTAAAATCGTTCTTTGATCGTTCACACCGATAGCAAAATGCACTTTCTGCAACATTTTTTTGAACACACTTTGTGCAACTTCAAATCCCGAATCTCCGCTTAAATCCGGAATCGTTGCAAAATCATCTGCTGAGTTAGCAATCATTTTCGTTTGAGCTCGGCCACTCTCGATTTGGACACCCAATGAAGAGTCAACTTGAACTAAAACTTCAACATCATCGCATACACGAACGATCTGATCAAGTTTCATAGCGTTGATCATGTATGCGCCGGGTTCCTGCACTTCGGCTTCAACTACAGTTTGCGTTCCTTTTTCGTTATCAAACGTCGTCATCACAACGCGGTCGTCATCGTATGCTTGAATCAATACGCTTTCTCCGGACGCGGTTGAAGATTTAACGGATACCGTATTTAAGAGCGGTTTTAAAGCTTCAGACAGAACACTTTTGGTAAATCGGATTTTCATCTCAGGCCTCCTTTAAAAATAAAGAAAAAGAAAAAATTATTAGTAATTTTAGTAGGTGTTGTTTAAACTTTGGAAACATAAAAATGCTCGGTTTTTCTCTGTTTTGCTATGGATTATTTTCAAATTTCTCATGTTTTATGAAAAATTGAATTGTGAATAAAAGGCAAAAACAAAAAGAAAAAACCAGAAAACTATATTCAACAAGGCATGATGAAAGATGAAACAAAAACAGGCCTTGTGGATAACAACATTTTCAGCAGCAAAAAGAAAAGTAAAAAATGAATAAAAAAGTTTTCCACAGTTTTTTCCACAGCCTGTGGAAAACTTAAAAACAAAGAAAAAGATAATTAATTATTGATTCTGCAAAAAAACAACGTGAAATAAAAAATGAATAAAAAGCAGAATGAAAAACAAAACAACAGCTTGTTAAAACTTAAATCCGAACAGAACTTCTGATTTCTTTTTCCAGGTCGGTAATCAGTTTGTTAAACTCTGAATCAGAAAACATCAAGGACTGCACTTTAGAAATAGAATTGACAATCGTTGAGTGGTCTTTATCAAAAATCTTGCCTATATTAGGAAAACTCATTTCAGTAATCGAACGAATCAGATAGATTGAAACATGCCTGGGCAATGCAATTTTACGAGATCTGTTTTTGCCGACGAGATCGGCCTTATCGACTCCATATACTCTGAAAACAGCTGAAAAAATCTTATCAATCGTCACGCTCAAAGGTTCTGCTTCGCCAAGCAGCTGATCAACGCAGGATTTAGCCATATCCAGTGTAATTTTGGATTGAATACCATTCAAAAACTGCTGGGCACCCAATTTTTTTATTGCACCTTCGATCTGGCGAATGTTAGATCTGAGATTTTCTGCGAGATAGGTCAGAATCTCCTCGGAAATTGAAAGATTGACCTGCTCTGCTTTCTTTTTGATGATGGCCATTCTCAGTTCGAGATCCGGCGGTTGAATATCCGCAATCAAACCGGATTCAAAACGGGTTCTCAAACGATCCTCAAGATGATTGATATCCTTTGGAGGACGGTCAGAAGTCAGGACAATTTGCTTTCCGTCTTCATAGAGTTTGTCAAACGTGTGGAAGAATTCCTCCTGCGTTGCAACCTTGCCAGCTATGAATTGGATATCATCGATCAAAAGCATATCGCACAGACGGAATTTGTCTCTGAATTCCTGCATGGCCTGTCTGGACAAACAGTCGACCATCTGGTTGGTGAAATCATCACCCTTGACATAAATCAATTTTGCCGACGGATTCTTGATCCTCATATCATTGATGATCGCGTTCATCAGATGCGTTTTGCCGAGACCGCTGGGACCGTATATGAACAGAGGATTAAACTGTTCCGCAGGACGGTCAACAACAGCTCTGCAGGCCGCATGAGCGAATCGGTTCGTTCCGCCTACGATAAAGTTTTCAAACGTGTATCTGAATTTATAGGAGGATAGGGAAGCAGAGGCATCCTGAGCCGAAGTGGAAGACGCCGGTTCCTGAACCGGATCTTGCTGAATATCATCACATACGATTCGGACGTTGACGGCGAATTTGAGCGTGTCAGAAAAATAATCCTGGATATCTTCCAAATATCGTGTGATCAAAATCTTGTACTTGAAAGAACTCTCCGTTTTCATGGTTATCGTTGCTGTGTCGCTGTCGAAATCGACGAGCAAAAGACTTCCGAACCAGGTCTTAACTTGTTCAGAACTCATTTTGGAGAGATAGTAGTTCTTAAAGCTTTCCCAAATGCTGTTCAAGTCGGCCAAAAAAGAAACATTTTGCTCCATTTTCCTGTCCTCCACCGCAAGAATACATTGTAATCTATAATATTATATCATAAAATATTTATTTTCGTGCGCGCGCGTGTAAAAAATATAGAAAAAAATACCATTTTTTTGCACTTTTTTGAATAAAAAAACTGTTTCACAGAGGATGCTGCTTCAAAAATGAAGAAAGCGGGGATTTCAACTTGAAGAAAGCATCAAATTGTGCTAAACTTTAAAAGGAAAAATGGATGATGAAGAGGTTTTCTCATGGATGTAAAATTTGTATTTTCCAGAGGCATGGATCAAGTTCCGAATTATGCGACTCCGGACGCTGCCGCAGTGGATTTAAGAGCGGCTGTAGACAGTGAAGTGACACTCAATCCGGGCGAAAAAGCATTGATCCCCACGGGGATCTCTATTGAGCCTCAGGCTAAAGATGTCGTTGCCATCGTTGCAGGCCGCAGCGGGCTGGGAATCAAGCACGGAGTCACTCTGTCCAACGGAATCGGCGTCATTGATGCAGATTACAGAGGCGAGATCTGTGTTGGACTGATCAATCACGGGTCAAGACCATTCTCGATCGAGCGTGGAGACAGGATCGCACAGCTTTTCTTTCTCCCTGTCATTCATGCCAACTTTATCAAAAGCCTCTCCTTAAGTGAAACAGACCGCGGGGCAGGCGGATTTGGATCGACGGGCACAAAATGACAGCATTTGAGAAACTGTCCCGCGTAAAAATAGTGTTGGGCAGCGCTTCGCCGAGGCGACAGAACATATTAAAAACGCAAAAATTAGACTTTGAAGTTTTGACGAGCACTGGGGCGGAAGAATCGTCCGAGAACGACCCGGAAGCCTATGTGAAAGACATCGCATTGCAAAAGGCAAGGGATGTCCAAAGGCAGCTTGTCGAGCAGGGCAGATGGGATGAAAAAACCTTGCTGATCGCCGCGGATACGATCGTGGTTCTGGATGGAACGATCTATGGGAAGCCACGAGACAAAGCCGATGCAAAAAGAATACTGGAAAATTTTTCCGGAAAAGTACATCAGGTTTTGACCGGGCTGGTATTGGTTTACGGAAACAAGCAAAGGGTATCCTGCGAGCGATCCACCGTAGAGTTTGCAGACCTGTCTGAAGAAGAAATCGAGCATTACCTGTCATTTGACGAATATAAGGACAAAGCCGGGGCATACGCGATTCAGGGCCTGGCATCTGTTTTCGTCAAACGAATCTCGGGAGATTACTATAATGTCGTGGGATTTCCGATTCGAAAATTCTACGAGGAAACAAACCAGATCATCGACTAGAAGCCGGAGGGAAATATGTCAGTTTTCAAGGGAGGATGGAGACCGCACGACAGACGGGCATTGGCAATGGCCGTCTTGTTTGGCGTCGTCTGCATTGTTTATGTCGGAATCCTCCTCAATCTGACGGTCATTTCCAGGGGCAATTTCGTACCTATCACGGCTTCAGACGGTTCGGTCACATACGAGATACCGGTCCATGCGCAAAGAGGCGGCATCTATGACCGAAACGGCGTACCGATCGTAACGAACGAAAACCAATACAATCTGGTTTTTTATTATGATCAGTTCATGCATGATTCTAATAAAGGAAACGAAACGCTTCTAGCCACTTTTCAGGCGATGAATGACTATGATCTGAACTCCAAACGGGTCAAGGATTATTTCCCTATCGAAGGCGTTTATCCGGATGTTCATTTTACGGAAGAGTCTCAGGACAGGGAAACGACCGCCTATGCTAGGCTGAATAAATACCTGACGCTGATGGATCTTTCAAAAGATTCAACTGCAAAAGAGATCGTTTCTTTTGTAATGAGGCGGTTTTCCATCTCAGCGGAGAAGTACAGCAGCGAGGAAGTGATGCAACTGGTCCGTGTCCGTTACGATATGGAAGCGACTCAGTTCAGCTCGATCCAGCCGTACACACTGGCACAAGATATAGGCAGCGAAGCGAAGGCGAAAATATCTGAACAGGGTGTTTACGGGTTGTGGATCGAATCATCCGCCGTCCGTCTGTATCACTATCCCGGCTATGCATCCCACATATTGGGGAGAATTGGAGCCATTTACGCAGAGGAATGGCCGGAATACCGGGCCAAAGGCTATGCGATGAGTGATCAGGTAGGCATTTCCGGATGTGAATTGGCTTTTGAAGATCTGCTTCACGCGCAAGACGGCGTCATGCAGATCAAAGAAGATAAAGACGGGAACCGCTTATCTGAAACGATTACAAAGGCACCGGTGGCGGGAAGCGACATCTACCTGACCATCGATATTTCACTCCAGATCGAAGCGGAAAACGCTTTAGCAGGCAATATCAACGCGATTCACAACTGGACCGGCACAGATGAATGTGATGCGGGTTCCTGCGTCGTGATGAAACCCGATACGTTTGAAATATTGGCCATGGCTTCTTATCCGACATTCAATCTGGCCACCTTCAACGAAGACTATGACCAGTTGCTGAGAGCGGCGGCCTCGCCTTTTACGAACCGGGCCACAAGCGGCTTGTATGCACCGGGCTCCACGTTTAAAGTCGGCATGACTGTGGCGGCCATCATGGAGCAGCAAACGACCCATATCACAAAAAACACGACGATCGACTGCACAGGCAAATATACGAGATTCAGCGATTATCAGCCCACATGCTGGGTCTATACAAGTACGACCAGCCCGATCCACGAACACGGCGAACTGACAGCAGCGCAGGCTCTGGAAGTTTCCTGTAACATTTTCTTCTACGAGGCCGGCTACAGGCTGGGAATAGAGAAAATGAACGAATATTGCAAAGCATTCGGCCTGGGAGAAAAGACCGGTATCGAACTGTCTGAACAGGCCGGAACGCTTGCAGGACCAGGATGCTATACGGCAAGCGGGGACAAGGTCGTGATCTGGAATCCTGGCGATACTTTATCCGCGGCGATAGGCCAGTCTTATAACGAATTCACACCGTTGCAGCTGGCTGCATACATTTCAACGGTCGTCAACGGAGGGACCCGCTACCAGGCACATTTGTTTTCCAGCGCCAAGGCATTTCACTCGGATGATCCCGTTGAGATATATGACGAAGAACCTATCTCGAAAATAGACATCAGCGAAGAAGCCCTGTCTACGGTCAAACAGGGGATGAAAGCCGTCACGGAATCCAGTTCAACAGTTTCTTATCTGATGTCCGGCGTTCCTGTGAAAGTCGGATCAAAAACGGGCACGGCCCAAAAAACAGGGTTTGCCGATTATGCCATGTATGTTTGCGCGGCGCCTTATGACGATCCGGAGATCGTGATCTCCGTGTGTATGGAGAAGGGGTCGTCAGGCGGTTATTCTGCGTATACCGCGTCCAGAATACTCGAAAAATACTATGCGGAGCGCCAGGTGCCGGAAGACGGCACAACCAATCCGTATGCGTCTCCCGCGGGATATGTTGCGCCGGACCACGGCGGCGCAGTGGGCTAAAAAAACAGAAAGGAAGGAGGGACACATGCCAAGAAGAATCGGTCTTGATCTAGGTACAGATTACACGCGAATCATTTCGGAAGAAGGGAAAGTGTTCCGCTTTCCGACCGTGATTGTGATGGACAAATATGCCGAGCGGATCGCCGCAGTAGGCAGAAACGCAAAAATGATGCTCGGAAAAACGCCGGACCACATGGAGGCCATCTGCCCCGTCCGAAACGGGGTCGTGGCAAACGGAACGGCCTGCTCGGACATGCTCAGAAGCTTTTTTGAGGAAATCGGAATGAGCTCCTTGTCCGAAGTTTTTGTCAGCGTGTCGGCCGGGATCACGGAAATGGAAGTGACCAATATCCGGCAGGCTGTTTACGGGGCTAATGTTCGAAAAGTCACATTGGTCAACGGGATCATTTGCTCCGCAATCGGCGCCGGCATCCAATACCGCGACATCAGAGGCAGTATGATTCTGGATCTGGGCGGCGGATTGAACAGGGCGGCAGTACTGAGTCTTGCGGATGTCGCTAAATATTCCGCCCAAGCCGCAGGCGGAGACGCGATGGATGAGGCCATTGTCGCCTATCTGCGGCAAAAGAAAGGGGTAACCATCGGGCTGCCTATGGCCGAAAGGCTGAAAATTCAGGTCGGATCCGCGCACCCACGAGTCAAAAAAGCCCCGGTCACCGTGATCGGGCAGGGCGAAGGGGGACGAGGGATCGTTCAGACCGACGTGACATCGGACGATATGAGGGAAGCACTCTCTGCTCAAATCAGCGGTATTGTAGAGTTGGTCAACAGGACAATTGCCGACACGCCGCCGGAGTTATGTGCAGATATCGGAGACTTCGGAATCATGCTGACCGGAGGAAGTGCCTGTTTGAGCGGCATGACACAGGTATTACAGGAACGGATCCGGGTTCGCGTGACCATGGCAAACGAGCCGCAAGACGTTACGGCAAAAGGACTGAAAATACTTATGGAGAGCGGGAGAGTGAACGAGTATGCCCTCAGATGATTCTCGTTCGACCGGCTTTTGTAAAATTACTAGGCAGTGAGGAGAATAAAAGATGGGAACAGCAGAAAAAGCATATCCTTTTTATCCGGAACCCTCAGTGATCGACGCCTGGTGCGATTCGATCTGGGAGTCGGCTTCGGCAGGCACATGTCAGGCGGAAGTTTTGCCGGATGCAGGCTGGAGAAACAATTTTGGAGACTATCAGGCGAGAAGTCAGATCATTAAGTTCACGCCTGAGGGACTTCCTCCGTTTTACGGAGCCTGGCAAGGCACTTTGGTGGGTCCGGCTCCGCTGGTCGTCCATCTGCCGGGTTACGGAGGAGAATTGAGCGTCCATCCGGAAATCGCGGCAAAAGGTTTCAACGTCCTGAATCTCTCCCCCTTGGGGTATTGGACGCCGGACGGGTTCGCGGAAGAATTCAGAGACAAGCAAACGCTCAGCTGGCCGGTTCTCCAGGATACGCTTCGTTCCAACGGCGAGCACGGTTACAAAGAATGGTTAAGGTGTGTGATCTATGCAGTTCAATGGGCATGGAGACTGCCTGTCGTTTTGCCTCACCGGGTTTCTTTCTACGGAACCAGCCAAGGCGGCGGGACGGCCATTTTAGCGGGATCGCTGTTTAAAGACCACGGGATCCGCTGTATTGCGGCAGATGAGCCTTTTTTGACGGACTATCCTCAGGCAGACTGTACGGGAGCATACGAGATACTCCGTTTCGCGGTTGCCGAACAGGCGTCCAAAGAAGAAGCATATGCCAAAGCGGCAGTCGCCGATACGCTGGCACATACACACCGGATCGAGTGCCCGATATTGGTCACCGAAGGCACGAACGACACAGTTTGTCCCCCTCCTACGGTTAGACATCTGTTCAGCCGGCTTGGTGCCACCTGCGGTTTTATTTCATTCAAAGACAGATATCACGGTTATGCATACGAATTTTCCCGCCTGGCGGAAATGTGGTTCGGTATGTATGCCTAGTTTTTAAGGAGCAGCATAGTGTCGATATCAATACCAACACAAGAAAGAGAGCAACGACTTGTTTATAAAGTGGTCGGTGAGAGAAAACTCGAACTGATCTATTGGGGACCGCTGAACCCCTGTTCAAAACCGGCTCCGATCTATTTCACGATCACGGGAGGCGGCTGGCATTCGGGCACCCCGGAGAGCATGCTCGGCTTTTCCAAAATCTCGATCGATTGGGCCAGACAAAACGGATGGGCGGTCGCGTCGCCCGTGTATCGTCTCAGCGGAGAAGGCGTCAGCATGCATCAGATCGTTTCGGATTGCATGGACGCATGCCGGTATCTGGCTCATTATGCAAAAGAGCTGAATCTCGATCCGCAAAGAGTCGTGACAAGCGGACACAGTGCGGGAGGCCACCTGGCTCTGATGATGGCATTGGCGCCGCATGATTCGTTCCGGGACGAAAGCGAACTGACGGATGATTTTAAGGTGATTGGGACGATCCCTTTGAGCCCCCCGACCGTTTTGTTCACGCAGAATGTCCCTCAGACCCTGGCGTTCGGCGTTCAAGAGCTTTTCCCGAAAATGACCGAAAAAGACTTTTACGAAACCAGTCCGGTCAACTACGTCGGTGCGACCAGTTGTCCCTGTCTGACGGTTGCCGGAGACAAAGACGATCTGGTTTTCCCGAATTCTTCCGACATATTGATCGAACGATACAAACAGGCCGGAGCGGACGGAGAAGTGGTTTATTCGCATAACGGCGGGCACTGCTTTGAGTGCAAAGTCGAAAATGCTGTTTCCAAACCGGATTTCGGCGAAGTGCAAAATATCATTATTTCCTTCTTGAACAGGTTTACCGGGCATGGAGAGTAAACGGTTTTCGAAAAATGATGAGGGATTCATCTGCGTCCATTGCGGCAAAGCGGTTGTCCCGATGGGCAAATCCTCGAGAGACCACTGTCCCTTTTGCTTATGGAGCCGGCACGTGGATATCAATCCCGGCGACAGAGCCAATCCGTGCCAAGGAGACATGGAACCGATCAGCGCCGTTCCTGACACGAGAAAAGGATATATCATTATCTACCGGTGCAAAAAATGCGGGCAGGAACACAGAAACAGAGCCGCACTGGATATTGCCGATCAACCGGATGATATCGAAAAACTCATTGAACTGACGACACACCAATTTTAGGAGAAAACAAATGTCTTATCTTTCATTAAACGGCACATGGCGACTTTACGGTTCTTCCGGCGAGCGGGGAGCTTATTTCGAGTGGCCGAACGAACCCAGATTTATCAAACCCCGCAATGCCAACGTTCCCGGCACCGTGCAGGAAGCATTTGAAGACATCACGGGAGATCTGACGGAGGGGCACAACATCCTCAATGCCCGGTTCATAGAAGAGCAGAAGTGGCTGTATGTGCGGGATTTCGAACTGTCACAGGAAGATATTCAGGATAAAACTCTCAGGATTGTCTTTGCACGTCTGGATCTGGTCGCAGAAGTTTTCATCAACGGAAAAAGAGCGGGCGGACACAACAACTTTTATACCCCGTGCAAACTCAACATCACGCCTTTTGTCAAGGAAGGGAAGAACACGGTTGCCGTCATTATCGAGAGCGGACTGTTCTGGTCCTCCGACAAATCGATCGCGGAGACATTCGGCGGAGAACCGATGAAACTGACACGCAGGATCTGGCAAAGAAAGCCCCAAAGCGCTTACGAATGGGACTGGTCTCCCAGATTGAGCAACGTCGGGGTCTATGACTGCGGCATTGAGATCACCAACGGGGTGTTCGCCGACAATCCCTCGGTCTTTGCAACGATCAATGAGGACGGAGACGGAGAAATCGAGATCCGGCAGTTCGTCCAGGCTTTTGAAGCAGGACTTTCATACCGTGTACAGGTCGAGATCCCGGAAACCGGCGATTGCACCGCTGAAGCTTCGACGACGCAGGTCGGAGAAAACGTGATCGTCACGCACATGAAGATCGACAAACCCGAGCGGTGGCACGTCCGCGGTTACGGAACGCAGAGAAGATACAGCGTTATCATTTCCGTTTTCTCGAAAGGATTGCAAATATCTTCTATCGAGAAAAAAGTCGGGTTCAGGACGGTGGAGATCGACCAGTCCAAACATCCGAAGCAGGGCAAATATTTTATCCTCACCGTGAACGGAGACAAGGTTTTTGCCAAAGGGGGCAATCTGATCCCTTCGGATATCATCTTCACGAGACTGACAAGGGACGTCTATGAAACGCTGCTGGATCGCGCAGAAGAGGCCAACCTGAACGCCATGCGCGTTTGGGGCGGCGGGATGTACGAAACAGATGATTTTTATGATCTCTGCGATGAAAGAGGGTTCATCGTCTGGCAGGATTTCGTGAACGCCTGCGCCAACTATCCCGGCAATGACAAAGAATTTTACAACAACTATGCGCAGGAGATACGCTACAACATCCGCAGACTGTCGGTCCATCCTTCACTGATGATCTATGCAGGGAACAACGAGATCGACTGGCAGATGCAGGGAGTCGTCGGCTGGAACGTTCAGAAATATCCAGATGCCCAACTGTACTACTGGCTCCTGCCCAAAACGCTGCTGGCAGAAGGCGAGAAGAGATATTATCAGCCTTCCAGCCCCTGGTCCAGCGACGCGACGGACGCCAACTCGCCGTATATCGGAGATCAGCATCCCTGGAGCATCGGATTTACGGACAGAGATTATTGGAAGTACAGAACGTTCGAAGACCGGTTCCCGAACGAGGGCGGCGTTCTAGGTCCGACCAGTCTGCCCTGTATGCTCAAATGTTTGGGTCAGGGTATGCAGGAAATGCATTCGTTTGACTGGGCGGTTCACGATAACAGCATCGCAGACCGCACTTCCTCTTCGTCCGATCTTCTGATCGAGGAAAAACTCGGTATGTCCACCGAGGGCATGACGATCCCGGACTATGTCTATTTCGGCGGTTTCCTTCAGGGCGAAGGGCTGACTGAATACGTGCTGAATTATCGCAGCAGGATGTTCTCGTCCGGATCTGCGATCTTCTGGATGTACAACGACTGCTGGCCTGCCGTACGCAGCTGGACCATCGTAGACTACCTGAAGAACAGAACACCTTCCTTCCATCCTGTCAGACGGGCATGCGAACCGGTTTGCGTCAACATCACGAAAAATCAGGAAGAAGGGACCATGTGCGTCCTTGGAATCAACGAGACCAAGCAAAAAGTCAAAGTCAGGGTCGAATATGGAACGATGACAACCAAAGGGGAATACAAGACGGCTCACGAGAGCGCCGTTCTGGATGCAGGCGGAGTGACGGTATTGGCCAAAATGCAGATCCCGGAAGAAGGCCGGATCCCCTATGCCATTTTAACGACAGAGAGCGGAACCGTGTCCAGACGCCGCTTTATCGAGCAGCCATATCAAACACTGGATCTGTGCGATCCGGAGATCCGCGTGAAAGCGAACGGAGACGGAACCGTGACATACGAGTCTGACGGGCTTGCCTTGGGTGTTTGCATCGACCTCGATGGAACGAACGGCGGACCTTCAGACAACTTCTTCGACCTGTTCCCGGGCAAGCCGTATACGGTCAGGGTCGGAAACAAATCCGGAGAAGTTCTTCACGCAATCAAGTAAAAAACCGCCGTTTGACGGCGGTTCTACGGAGAAATATGGAAAGACTTTTACAAACCACAGGGAAGATCCTTGGCGTGGATTTCGGAGACGTGCGGACCGGGCTGGCCGTATCGGACCCTTCCAGACTGCTCGCTTCCGGGATCGGATATATTTCGCCCGGAGGCATTGAAAAAACAGCAGATGCGATCGCGGAATATGTCAAGGCAAACCGGATCAGCGCCATTGTAGTTGGCAAACCGATCAACATGAACGGGACAGAAGGTCCTCGCGCTCAGCGCGCGGAAAAGCTGATTCGTTTGCTTGAAGAGCGGGTGCAGGTTCCGATCGCTCCGATGGACGAGCGTCTGACGACGGTCGAGGCCACGCGCTATCTGAACGAGACAGACACGCGGGGATCCAAGAGGAAGCAGGTCATTGATTCTCTGGCTGCCCAGATCATTCTGCAGAACGCATTGGACAGATTGAAGTTTCTGAAGGGTCAGTCGTCTTTATAGCGGAGCACTGTCTGCAATCCGTCTGATCCGAGCATGATGTTCGGATAAATGGATCTGGCATCATCGATATAGTTTTCCGGATCCGGTAAAGACGGGCTGAAATGTGTCAGCCAAACATTGTCCGGCTTGGCGCGCGAGGCCATGAACGCGACCTCAATGAAGGTCATGTGTGACGTCTCGACGGCTTTTTCCCGTTTATCATCGCTTCCGTACATACCCTCAACGATGCAGAGGGTGCGCCCTTTCATCTTCTGCTCGAGCAACGGTGTGGGGCGGGTATCCGTCGCAAACAACACGTGAATGCCTTCGCGGGAGGGGCCCAGGACCATATCGCTCGTGTAGAGAGTCTGGTCCGCATCACGGACAGAATCACAATTTTGCAGGATTTTCCAAAAAGCCATGGGGACGTTGTTCTCTTTGGCTTTTTTGATGTCGAATTTGCCGGGGCGGAACAGATCGAAAGTGTAACCCAGGCAGGGCACGCTGTGATCCAGCGGGAACGCACCCAGGGAGATGTGTCCCGAAGAATAAAAAGGTTCATCTGTTTTACCGGACAACTCATGCAGACGGACTTCAAAAGGGAGAGACGGAGCCAGCACGCGCAACGCATTCACGACGGCAGCCAAACCGGGAGGGCCGTAGATATCGACCGGGCGAGTTCGACCTTCATGTCCGATGCTGAGCAGCATGCCGGGCAACCCGGCTATGTGGTCTCCGTGATAGTGAGTGACACAGATCACATCGATTCCGGACAGCGGCATATTGGCGGCCCGGGCGGCCATCTGAGTGCCTTCTCCGCAATCCAAAAGAATAGTCAG
>CADBRS010000115.1 GCA_902797125.1 uncultured Ruminococcus sp. | reverse complement strand
GCCAGTGCTGACAGTTCGTCGGTCGTTCCCAGGATGACCAGGTTGGAGCCGACTGTCCGGAAAATGAATCCCTGAGCGGGCAGACCGCTCAGCAATTCCGTCGAGACGCTTCTTTTGCATTTTCCGACGATGATTTCCGGGATCGAAGGATCTTCTTCCGTGTCGTAGTCGGTCGTGATGGTGATCTTGGCTCCGGTCCCGCTGGTGATCTCTTTGTATAAATTCCCGCATTCCTGTGTCAAGACCATCTTGGAAGTGTCCGAACGGATGATCCTGTACGAGGAAGTGCCGTCCTGAACGATATACAGCTTTTCTCCGCTATCCGCGGAAGAAGTCTCACTGTCCGTCTGTGACTGAGTCCCGTCCGGCGACTGGGGGTCTCCGGATTGTCCGCAGGAAGCGAGCGGGATCAAAAGGCAGAGCAAAAGCAGTATAGCCAGGCAGGCTTTTTTAATGGAAAACATGCGAATCTCCTTGAAGATTTTTGTGAATATGAAGTTACTGATTGCCCTCATTTTCAGGATCATCGATCAGTTGTTTGATGTATTCCCATGTTTTAGGGTAGGGTTCCTCATAGACCCTCTTCAGTTTTTCGGCATCTTGAACGATCACTTCCACACCGGCCTCGGTGAGCATTTTCTTGACCTGTACGGCATAATTGTATTGGTTTTCATATTCGGTGGCAAAAGCGTCGTTGAATGCTCCGACACCCGAAAAAAGTTCATAAGATTTACCGCTTTTTGAAGTCACTGAAAAGGCCAGTCCGTTGCTCCCGTAGTAGACCCGGGCAGATGAGGCGTCTTCGAATGAAAACTCTTCCGTCTGAAACAGCTTGCTGTCCCGGATTCCGGTGTCGGTCCAGGCCGTGAACCAGTTCGCAGCGATGAAGATGACGAAGACGGCAGCGACTCCGCAAACGATGGAAATGATCTTGGCAATGAGACCGTTGCGCTTTTTGACCTCTTCGCTCTCGCCCTTTCCGGACATGATCCCATCAGGCATCATCAGCATGAAAATGACTTCAAAGAGAACGAACTGAATGATTAGAAAAACGATATATCCGGGCATAATGACGGCAAAAGGAGCACTTCCCAGCCGCAAACCCGTAAAGAGTCTGGATAAAGAGGCGATCAGAAGGTAGGATGCGACAACGCCCAATATGACAACGATCGTTCCGATGATCCCATATGCGCATCCGCGGTTCTTTTTGTTTACTGCCATGGTCAATCCAGAACGCGGAAGCAGGCACCGGACTGAATGCTTTTGCCGTATGTGACCGCTTCTTCGCGTGTTTTGTCAATCAGAATGCAGGACTTCTCTCCTGCACTCAGGAACCAGCTGCACCGGATCGAATCGGGATCCGTCAGTTCGGACCGGCCGATTCTTTCCCAGACCAGGGCTGCCTGATTGGCTTTGCGTCCGCCGAAAATATCCAGTATATCCGCTTCTACAGCCGATGCTGTGGGCAGTTTGCCGGCACCCGCGCCGTAGAACATCGCTTCACCTAAAACGTCTGTTCTGACCGAAACGGCATTGAAGACGTCCTCTACATGGGAGAGCAGGGAATGATTCGGGACAAAATGCGGAGCCACGAGCAAAAGCAAGCCCTGCTCTGTTTGACGGGCAGTTGCAATGAGTTTAATCGTTCCGCCCAGGGACTCGGCGGCTTTGAGGTCTGCCAGCTTCACTTGGGTGATCCCTTCGCAGAAAATATCTTTCGGACTGACCAAACGGCCGTATGCAATGGCAGCCAGGATGACGATCTTGCGAGCTGCATCCAATCCCTCGACGTCCGCACTCGGATTGGCTTCCGCATAGCCCATTTTCTGAGCTTCGGAAAGAGCAGAGTCAAAATCTTTGCCGTGAGACTGCATGGACGTCAGGATGTAATTGGTCGTTCCGTTCAGAATCCCGCTGATCCTCTGGACCTGGTGAACGCTCAACTCGTTGATGAGCGGGCGGATGACGGGGATCCCGCCTCCCACACTGGCCTCAAACAGATAGGAAACGTTGTTCTGACGTGCTGCTTCAAGCAGTTCGGGGCCGAAAGAGGCCACGACTTCTTTGTTGGAAGTGACGACCGATTTGCCTGCCTTGAGACAAGCCAGAGAGAAATCGTAGGCCGGGTGGGAACCGCCCATGGTCTCCGCAACCAGTTCGACCTCCGGGTCGTTCAGGATGTCGTTAAAATCATGGGTGACCAAACGTCCCAGTGGATGGTCCGGAAATTCCCGGAGATCCAGGATATATTTGATGCATATTTCTGTTCCAAGAGCTGCTTGGATCCGGTTCTGGTCGCAGGAAATTGCTTCAGCTACACCGCTTCCCACCGTTCCGAATCCGAGAATGGCGATTTGATGCATGACAAACCTCGATAGGATGATTTGTGCCTGAGATCATGATCGGATGACTCACGACACGGAGATATTCTACCACATTTTCTTTTGAAATACAATAAAAACACACGCGCGGGCAGGCGTGGATCTGACTGTTAAAATATAATGCTTTTTTTAATGGCAATTCGCAATTCTGCGTTGCATTGTGGTATAATTTCTATGAATATAGTTTCGGGAGGGTCGTATGTCCAGTAAAATCGGCGGTCAGACCAATGTTAAGATCTTTGTCCTGTACCTGATGCAGAATATCAATTATCCTTTGGAATTCGTGCAGATCAACGATATCGTGATGCGGACAGACTACGTGATGTATCTGGATTTTGCTGAAGCTTTCAACGAAATGCTGGATTCGAAGCTCATCGAACCGAGCGGGACAAATCAATTCGGAGATCCTCTTTATATCGTGACCGAGAGAGGGAGGATGATTGCGGAACAGATGCAGTCCGATATTCTTCCCAAAATACTGGATGAAGCTCTGGCCGGGGCATTGCGCTATCTGGATTTCGTCAAGCGGGGCATTGTGGCCGACGCCCGGGTCGAAAGGTTGAAAAACAGCCGCTATGACGTGATTTGTGAACTCAAAGAAAAGAAAGAAGTCATTTTCAGCCTGAGGTTGGCAGTCGATTCCAGAGACCGTGCCGAACGGATGAAAAATGAATTTTTAAAGCGTCCGGATTCACTCTATCGGAGTGAGCTGGCTCTGATTTCGGGACATATGAATTTTCTGTTCGATGACGCGAAAGAAGGATAGTTCGCCACATTAAGATTTTCGCGGAAGGAGGAAAAGCTGTGAAAAAGAACAACTTGAAAGCCTGGCTTTATCTGTTGCCTGCATTGGTTTTTATCGGTTTTTTCATGATCTATCCTCTGATTGACGTTGTGGTCTATTCTCTGGAGGAAGGATTCAATTCGGTCTCACAGACGTCATTCGGCTTCGGGTTTTACAATTTTTCGTATGTGCTTCATGACTCCTATTTTCTGCAGGCGGTCAAAAACACATTTATATTGGTTATCATTACAGTTCCGGTCTCGACCGTGCTGGCTTTGCTGATTTCCGTCGGGCTCAGTTCCATCAAGAAGTTCAGAGAGTGGTTCCAGACCATCTATTTTCTGCCCTATGTGACCAATACGCTGGCAGTGGGCATGGTTTTCATGATCCTCTTCAAGAAGACGGAGTATTCCGAGGGACTGATGAACATGCTGCTCAGATGGGTCGGGCTCAGCGCTGTCGACTTTATGGAAGGCCCTTATTGGGCAAAAATGTTCGTCATGTGTTTCTATACGATCTGGATCGTGCTTCCGTTCAAGATTCTGGTCCTGACCAGTTCGCTCGCGTCTGTCAACGATGAGTACTACAAAGCCGCCAAACTGGACGGTGCTTCTGGCTCCAAGATCTTTTTCAGGATCACGCTCCCGGCTATTTCGCCGATGATTTTCTACCTGGTTATAACCGGGTTTATCGGCGCTTTCAAAGCTTATTCCGATGCGGTCGCCCTGTTCGGAACGAATCTGAATGCCGCCGGAATGAACACGATGGTGGGCTATGTTTACGACATGCTCTACGGCGAGGGCGGAGGATATCCGTCCTATGCGGCTGCGGCTGCTCTGATCCTTTTTGCGATCGTTCTGACGATCACAGTCATCAATTTGTCTGTGAGCCGCAGGCGTCCTTCACTGTGAGGTGAGAATGATGGATGAGAAATTGACTGTCAATCAAATCCGGATGAAGAGCAGCCGCAAAACACTGGCCGTACGCATTGTTACATACGTGCTTTTGGCTATTTGGGCCTTGATCGTCTTGTTCCCGTTTTACTGGATGATCCTGACCTCCATCAAAGACAAGGCCATGTACAACGCTGAATACACTCCGAAATTCTTCACTTTGGAGCCGACGGTCGAAAACTACGCGACCGCGTTTCAGGCTGCAAACCTGGCCAGATACTTTTTGAATACGCTGATCTACACGCTCATCACGACCGCATTGATGCTGATCGTGATCATCCTGGCTGCATTTGCTTTTGCCAGACTGAACTTCAGAGGAAAGAATATCCTGTTTGCCGCATTCCTTTCCCTGATGATGATCCCGAGCGAACTGGTGGTCATCACCAATTTCCAGACAATCACAAACTGGGGCATGCGCAATTCATTCATGGGGCTGATCCTGCCCACGGTCACGTCTGTGTTCTATATTTATCTTCTCAAAGAAAACTTCGAGTCTGTCCCGGACAGACTGTATCTGGCTGCCAAACTGGACGGAGCATCGGATTTCAAATATCTTTGCAAAGTGCTCATTCCCATGTGCGCCCCGACCCTTTTCACGATCACGATCTTAAAGATCATCGAGTGCTGGAACTCCTATGTTTGGCCGAGGTTGATCACGGATAACGAAGCCTACTATCTGGTTTCGAACGGCATCCAGGAGATCCGGGAAAACGGCATGGGCAGAGACAATATTCCCGGAATGATGGCGGCCGTCGTTGTGGTTTCGCTTCCGCTGATCATTCTGTTTCTCGTTTTCCGCAAGCGGATCATGGCCGGAGTGGCGCGAGGAGGGACGAAGGGATGAAAAGATTCATCGCATTTTGCCTGGTCCTTCTGTGCTTCCTGCCTATGCTCGCTGCATGCCACGAGAAGAAAGCAGGGAAGGCTTTCAAGCTCCCGGATGGGCTCGATCCGGACAGACAGTATGAGATTTCATTCTGGGCCAAAAACGATACCAACATCAATCAGGTCAACGTATACAAGCAGGCCATCGAAGATTTTCAGACCTACTATCCGAACATCAAAGTGAATCTGAAGCTTTATTCGGATTACACCCAGATCTACCGGGACGTGATCACGAACATCAGCACGCAGACCACACCGAATGTCTGCATTACGTATCCAGACCATATCGCGACTTATAAGACGGGGGACAACGTGATCGCCCCACTCGATGACCTGATCCACGATCCGAAATACGGGCTGGGAGGCTCGGAAGTCCGTTTCGACGGGCCGAGCCAGGACGAGATGATCTCACGCTTTTTGAACGAATGCTATATCGACGGCGTGTGCTATGCCGTGCCTTTCATGCGCTCGAGTGAGATGTGTTACGTCAACAAAGACTACGTTGAAAAGCTGGGTTACACCCTGCCTGACGTTTTAACCTGGGACTTCGTTTTTGAAGTATCCGAAGCCGCGATGGCCAAAAATGAGGACGGGACGTTCAAAGTCAACGGGCAAAAGGTCATGATCCCGTTCATTTACAAATCTACGGACAATATGATGATCTCGATGCTCAAACAGTTGGATGCTCCGTATTCCACGGCAAAGGGAGATATCGAACTCTTCAACGAGGAGACACGCAAGATCCTTTTGGAAATATCCGAGCATGCCGCGACGGGCTCGTTTTCGACTTTCAAGATCTCCAGTTATCCCGGCAACTTTTTGAACTGCGGGCAATGCATCTTTGCTATCGATTCAACGGCCGGATCCACATGGATGGGTTCACAGGCGCCTTTGCTGGATGTGCACAAGGAAGAAGTCGTTGAGTTTGAAACGGCGATCCGGTTGATCCCTCAATTCGATCCGGATCATCCCAAGATGATCTCACAGGGACCGTCTATCTGTATTTTCAACAAGCCGGACAGCGAAGAAGTTCTGGCTTCCTGGCTGTTTACGCAGTATCTGCTCACGAATAAAGTCCAGATCGGCTATTCCATGACCGAAGGATATATCCCGGTCACATTGAAGGCTCAGCAGTCCGCAGAATATCTGGATTATCTTTCCCGCGCGGGTGAAGACAACAAAACATACTATTCCGTCAAAATCGACGCGACGAAACTGTTTGTCGATCATATCGAGGATACGTTCGTGACGCCCGTCTTCAACGGCTCGACATCGGTCAGGGAAGCGGCGGGGCAGATGATCGAAGAAGTCACGAAGAGCAGACGCAGAAAAGAAACTGTCGATGATAACTACATCGACAATCTGTATATCAAAATGACCCAGATGTACCACCTGGATCAATACGGAAAACTGGATATGGGTCCGCTTCCGTCCCCGGCTGTAGCCATCCTGGTCGCGCTGGGCACGGTTTGGATTCTGATCGGAGGTTTCTTCACGTTCAGAATTATAAAGAAATATCGAAAAGCCAAACAGCCCTCCGGCAAAGACCGGACAACAGGATAAGTTTTTGGCCTGAATCTTTTCCGAAAGGTATCCGAAATGGCTTATTTTTTCCTTGCGCTTTTTGCTGTTGCCGCCGTCACTCATCTGATTGGGAACTGGGTCGAAAAAAAGATCATATGCACTATAACGAAACCGCTTTTAGTGTCCTTGCTCTTTGCTTACTATCTGACGGCAAGATTTCCGGATCCGGGAGTTCTATTGCTCTGCGCGCTGGCGGCCGCCTGGCTGGGTGACGTACTTCTGATGCCTGCCGGACTGGGCTGGTTCGTCGCAGGGGGGATCTCGTTCGCAGGCGCCCATGTCTTGTTCATCATTTTGTTTGCCCAACATGCAGTTGCAGCCCCGGTCGTCCCGGTGATCCTTTTGAGTCTGGTCTATATCGCTTTGACGGGACTCGTCTTGTTTCTGATTCGTAACGAGGCGCCCAAACCTTTGATGCTCCCGATGGGACTGTACCTGATCTGCAACGGTGTGATGAACATTTTCGCGTTCAGTTGTCTTCTGTCGGCTCCGGGTATCGGAACGGCGTTGATCTTTGCCGGTGCCATATCGTTCTTTGCTTCAGACTGTGTGCTGGTCAGACTACGTTACCGGAAAGGGAAGTCCTGGCGGGTACCTGAGAACTTCGTGATCATGATCACCTATATCCTGGCGATGTTTCTGATCACGCAAGGCGCGTTGCTGGCAGGGTATTGAAAGACTGCGTTTCAAAAATCGAATAAAAAACGGCATAGCTTACGGGGTCGTAAACTATGCCGATTTTTTATGAGTGAAATGACTCGACCTGATGCCTTACTCTGTAGGTGTGTCCGTTACAGAGGTGATGTGCGGGTTGACTCCGTTGTACCAGTACAGGAAACCTGTCATGTCGATCGTATCGCCGACTGTCAGACCTTCAACTGCCTTGTAAACGTCCGTGTCTTTTCCGCAGAGATAGGATTCAACGGTGAATTGGTAAACATTCTCGCCGTCTGTAACTTTGAAATACAGATCATCGCCCGGTGTGCCGGAGTTGTCCCATTTGTACAGGAAGGCGTGTTCTGCGTCATCTCCGTCGACTTTGCTTGCAACGACCTGCAGTGCCTTGAAAGCAACATATTCGTTCTGGTGGTCGATCAGTTCGTCTTTGCCCAGAAGAGCGGTGACGTCGGTCGGCTCAGCAATGTAGCTGCCCTCGAGGATCTCAAATGTTGCATCGGTGATTTCAACTTCACCTGACCAAGCGGATTTATAACCGGACACTTTGATCTTCGTGCCGGGTGTCAGTTTGGCATAGTCGGCTTCGGAGCAGGCCATGTTGTAAAGGAAATAAGCGCCGTCTTCGCTCTGAGCATAAACGGTAGCTTTGTTGTCCCACCAGGACTGCTTGGCCTGTACGTAGGTCACGACAACGACTGCGGTATCCAGTTCAGCTGCGACATACTGTGCGTGTGTCATCACACTGCTGTCTGTCGTTTCTGCGTCTTTCGTTTCTTCGCCTTTTGATTCTTCGGTCTTTGTCTCTTCACCTTTGGTTTCTTTGCCTGTGTCTGTGGCATTGCCGCAGGCTGCAAGTGCGAGAACGACCATGGAAAGGACGAGCAAAAGGGCTAAAACTTTCTTCATGTTTTCCTCCTTGTCGGGTATCTTTTCAGATGCCCTCTTTTTGTTGGGTACAGTATAGCACTAAAGTGTATGAGTGTCAAGTCAAATCAAACAGCCTGCCTCCGTCAGGGTGAACAAAAAGAGAGGGTCCGGAGGGCCTGGAATAATCCAAGATGACTGAAATTGAAACAGCCGCTCCGGCTCGCGAAGCGGCTGTATGTCAGATTTCTTCCTCTCTGAGGGAGGCTCCGATTCCGATCAGTTTCTCAACGATGTTTTCATAACCGCGTTTGAGTTTGTCGATGCCGGTGACCTCGCTTTCGCCTTTGGCCATCAGGGCGGCTGTGAGCAGAGCCGCGCTGGCGCGAAGGTCAGTGCCCTGAACTTTGGCGCCGGTCAGGTATTTGACTCCGTTGATGACAGCCATACCGCGCTCCGTATCCGCCTGAATG
This sequence comes from uncultured Ruminococcus sp., assembly GCA_902797125.1. GTDB lineage: Bacteria > Bacillota > Clostridia > Oscillospirales > CAG-272 > RUG14240. The sequence goes on along the minus strand of CADBRS010000115.1, from coordinate 7,578 downwards.
TCTGCGCCCATCTTGTTGAGACCTTCTACGTACTGGAATCTGGATTTGAAAACTTCATCTATGATGATGCTTTCTCCCAGCCCAATGGAAAGCAGGGCTCCGAATTGAGGCTGCAGATCGGTCGGGAAACTGGGATAAGGTGCTGCTGTGATACGGACAGGATCCAGTATTCCGTCAGATCGGATGCGGATAGCGTCGCCCTGGTCGTCGATCTCGACGCCCATTTCGATCAGTTTGCTGCAGACGGACTTCAGATGCTGGGGAATGATGTCCTTCACAATGACGTCTCCGCCCGTTCCCGCGACCATGGCCAGATAAGTCCCGGCTTCGATCATGTCCGGAGCAACGGCATAGGTGCATCCGTGAAGGGAATCGACACCCCGGATCTTGATGATCGAGGTACCTGCACCTCTGATGTCGGCTCCGCAAGTGTTCAAAAAGTTGGCCAAATCAACGATATGTGGCTCTCTGGCAGCGTTTTCGATCGTGGTCTGCCCGTCGGCCAAGGTGGCCGCCAGGATGGCATTGACCGTCGCGCCTACGGACTGGATATCAAAAACGATATTGCCTCCGCGCAGTCTGTCTCCGGTTTCTGCATCGGCAAAGACGAACTGTTCGCCGTCCATGACCACGGCGCCAAGACAAGTGAACGCTTTCTTGTGCTGGTCGATGGGGCGAGGTGCGAAAGCACAGCCGCCCAGCTGGGATATTTTAGTATGCCCGAAGCGGCCCAGTTCTGCACCTAACACATACGAAGATCCGCGCATCATGCGGACGAGTTCGGGAGGCGCTTTCATGGGCTGGGCGTTTTTGGCGTCGATTTCAACGGAAGAGTCGTCGATCCGGCGGATCGAGACACCCGCACATTCCAAGATCTGCATCGTCAGTTCGATATCCGTGACCTTGGGCAGATTGCGGATGATGCAGGGGTTCTCATTCAGAAGACATCCGAAAAGGATAGGCAGAGCGGCGTTTTTCATACCGCTGACATGGATCTCGCCGTGAAGCGGACTGCCGCCTGTCACGATGAGCTTTGTTTCTTTTTCATCCATGTTAAGGAACCCCCTTTTCCAGATTATTGTGATAGGCCACAAGCAGATCTACGACTACGCCGTATGAATGATTTTTGCCGCCTGATACGTTTTGGACGACCTGGCTGACCGAATTGACGACTGTCGCCACCGGGCTGCCTGAATACTTGCTGAAGAAATCCCTATAAGCGATCATTTCACGTTTGGTATAGTCGTTCAGGAGAAGCCACTGAGTTTCCGAGGCGGTCTCACTTTCTGAATCCAGTGCCGACAGCACATATTCGTAGCAGTTCAGGAGGCCGCAATAGGTCACGTAAGGATCATCCGATTCCAGACAGACCAGAAAGGCGATGAAATTAGCCTCATCCTCCCGGGCAAAACCCCGCTGGTGGGCCATTTCATGGGCGGAAGAGAAGACGCGGACATAATCCGGGAAGTTGTAGTTGATATTGACTTCACCCGTGAAGAACGTATAGGCGCCTGCGATATGGGTGTAAGTCAGCAAAGGGCTGCTGGCGATCGGCTTGAGCGTGCTTGGAAAGGTCTTGATAAAGTCGTATTTTTGGGACGCCTTCTCGTAGGCCCTCAGCAACGTTTTGTTGAGATCGTGCCAGTTGCCTTCATAATATGAAAGATTTGATTCGTCGAAACCGATTTGTCCGGACTCGACAAGCTCGTTGATGCGGTTATTCAGGAATGTGGCTGTGGATTCCAATTCCGCTTCGGTCGTGTCACCGGTCTCGTAATCCAGTTTTTGTGCCAGCGTGGTTCCTTTAAATCCTGCCGAGAACAAAAGGATCAGCATGCTGAGGATCAGCGCCAGAAAAGAGACGATCCGGCCCGTGTACAAAAGCGATTGCTTCCAGGTCTCCAGATTCTCATGCATTGTTTGGATGATTGCCCAAACCAAAAACCCGGGGATACAGATGAGAATGGCCTCAGACAGCGAGAAAGGGATCCAGGCTGTCAGGAGTGCGAGAAGCATCCGAAAAAATTGTCCGACCGTCCGGTTATAGGCGTCCGCAAATGAAGGGATCAGGTTGAAAAGCAAAAACAGAATGCCGGAGATGATAATGAGCAGATAAAAAACGAGGGCATAGTAGGGCAGTCTGTCCTGTGCGGGTCTCTTGAGATAGGAAAGGATCACAGACTGATGTTTACTTTTTTCGGGTCTGTTCCGTTCGTCCATGAGAAACCTTCTGTTTAATCGATATGAGTTTTCGTAAAATTGGAGCTGATCACGCCTGCCATATCTTCGGGCAGCGGAGCCTCGATCTCCATTTTGTTTCTAAAGATTGGGTGCGGAAACGAAAGGCTCGAAGCGTGCAGGGCCTGCCGGCTGATCAGTGAACTGGGAGTGCCGTACAGATCGTCTCCCAAAACCGGGCAACCGTAATGCGCAAACTGAACGCGGAGCTGGTGCGTTCTGCCCGTGACCGGTGTGGCTTGAACCAGCAGCATGGATCCGTCGTCGCTGCGGGAGAGGATCCGGTAAGCTGTCAGCGCATAGACGGCATCCTTTTCGTTTTCGCCGACGATACACCGTTCGACCATGCTCTCATTTTTGCGCGCCATAAAAGACTGGAGGAAACCTTCCTCGGCAGGCAGGCTCCCGGATTGGCAAGTCAGGATGGCCAGGTATGTTTTGTGGATCGTTCCTGCTTTCATCTGAGCGGAGAGCAGAGAAGCACAATACTGGTTCTTGGCTGTCAGGACGACTCCGCTGGTGTTTCTGTCCAGTCTGGATGCGGGCCGAAATACGAAAGGGACACCGGAGTCTTTCTCCATATACGCAACGGCATTGGCCAATGAATCATCGGGATGGTTCAGGGACGGATGAGTCGGCATAAAAGGGGGCTTGTTCAAAACTCGTATGTAGTCATCCTCGTACAGAACATCCACAGGCAGTGCCGAAGGGATCACGGATGAAACGTCCTCGCCGGTCTCACAGTCGACAAAAAGGATATCTCCGGGCTGCAGCGGTGCATTCACAAAAACCGGTGCACCGTTGAGCAGGATCCCGTCAGGCTGCCGCTTGAGCTTGGCGAGCAGTTTGGAGGAAATGCCTTTTTTCCTGTGCAGAAAGTCCCGTATGACTGCAGGACAGTCCGATTGTGAAATAGTCCATTGCATTTCTGATTCCCGCCGATCCTATTTGCCTTCTTCTTCATTATATATTGTACTAGATTTTGTTATGGTTGGCAAGATAAGATACAATATTTTGTTGAAATCGCAAAAGAAAGTTTTTCTTAATAAAACTCAACGTGTTGCCTTTTTCCGACTTTCTGGATTTGGATGAAGTCAAAAATATTTTTCCCAAAATGGAAAAAAATAAAAAATTCTATTGACAAATTGGAAAAAGACGAGTATAATCGAGCCATACTGAATTCGAAGATGCCAAGGGCATCGGCTACGGGATTATTTCCAGCCGCGAGAAAGGAACAATCATGGCAAAAAAAGCAACAGAACAGAACAAAACGGTTGAAGCGATCCAATCTTCAGACAAGGAAGCCAGAGCCAAAGCGCTTGAGACGGCTTTGAAACAGATCGAAAAAGATTTCGGCGCAGGTTCGGTCATGCGTCTGGGCGAGAATACCCATATGGAAGTACAGGCTGTCCATACAGGCTCATTGACATTGGACCTGGCTTTAGGAATCGGCGGATTGCCCCGGGGCAGGATCGTAGAAGTTTTCGGCCCGGAATCGTCCGGTAAAACGACATTGGCTCTCCATGTCATAGCCGAGGTTCAAAAGACCGGCGGTGCGGCCGCATTCATCGATGCCGAGCATGCGCTCGATCCCGTTTATGCCAAGGCTCTGGGCGTGGATATCAACAATCTGCTGGTATCCCAGCCTGACTGCGGAGAAGATGCTCTCGAGATCACGGAAGCACTTGTCCGTTCCGGCGCGATCGATATCGTCGTGGTCGACTCGGTTGCCGCGCTGGTCCCGAAACAGGAGATCGACGGCGATATGGGGCAGGCCACACTGGGCGTTCAGGCCCGTTTGATGAGTCAGGCTATGCGCAAGCTTTCCGCCGTGATCAGCAAGAGCAACAGCATCGTATTGTTCATCAACCAGCTCCGTGAAAAGATCGGCGTGATGTACGGCAATCCGGAAACGACGACAGGCGGACGCGCACTCAAGTTCTATGCATCCGTCCGTATTGACATCCGCAAGACCGAACAGATCAAAGAGGGCGGAGAAGTCATCGGCAACAAGGTCAAATGCAAAGTCGTCAAGAACAAAGTGGCTCCGCCTTTCCGCGTGGCCCAGTTCGACATCCTCTACGGCAAAGGCATTTCCAGAGCCACGGAGATCGTGGACTATGCCATTGCCACGGAGATCATCAACAAGAGCGGATCCTGGTTCTCCTACAAGGGTGAGCGTCTGGCTCAGGGCAAAGAAAATGTCCGTAAGGCTCTCGATGCAGATCCTGCATTGATGGCTGAGATCGAAGAGGCCGTCCGTCAGGCCAGCGAATCCAATCCTTCGCTCATCGAAGAAGAATTCGAAGTCGATCAGGATGATGATTTCGATATCCGCACCATGACAGAAGACAGCAAGCCGGAATTTGACATTGAATAAAATTTCATGTAAAATATGTTTTCAGAAATCACATATCTGACAAAAGGGGATCAGTTGGGTGAGACTGTGTGCCGGATCGAGATCAGACAGACCCCGACCGATCCTCATTTTGAAGAAAAAATCCTACATGTTCTGCCATATACCGAATCCTTCTCTTCGCTCAAACGCGGTCCGCTTACCGAGGATGAGTTCGAACAGCTCACCTATGCAGACGAAGTGTGGCGTGCTGTGGTCAGCGGTCTTTATTCGCTGAAATACGGAAGCAACACGGTCAACGGTCTGATCCGAAAACTGAGAAGAAAAGGCTTTTCGCCAAACGCATCCAAAGACGGTGTGGCCTTTCTTAAAGACAAAGGCTTTATTCGGGAAGACGAAGAGGTTTGCAGACAGGTAGAACTCTATCTGAATCAGAATAAAAGCGCAAAAGAGATTCTGGGCAAACTGTACCAAAAAGGGTACTCGGATGAATCGATCCGAACCGCCAAAGAAATGTTGCAAGACGTTGATTTTGACGATGTTTGCTATCAGTCCTGGATCGCTCATTTCGGGAAGGATGTCCCGGAAGGCGATTTGTTGCGCAAGAATGTGGCCAAAATGGCCAGAAACGGATTTACTTATGCGCAGATCCAGGCTTGCCTGGAGAGATTATCTAACGATTGAATCGGAGAATTTGAGTTGAAAAAAGACGGGCTGATCCGAAAACTGTTTCGAAAAATCGGATCCTTTTTCAAAAAGCTGTTTATAATGATCCTGAATCCGCATTTTTTGATATGCTTCGGCATAGCGTGGATCATTACGAACGGCTGGTCATATGCCTTCTTGGGAATCGGAATCTGGACCGGCACGACCTGGATGACAATGGTCGCGACCGGTTATTTGGCTTTTTTGTGGCTGCCGGGTACACCCGAGAAAATCGCGACATGTGCCATAGCCATCTTTTTGCTGAGACTCATTTTTCCACATGATGAAAAGACGCTCGGGACGGTGAAAGAACTGTTCAGAGGCGCGAAGGAAGATATCCGGCGGCGCAAGGTCCGCAGGCGTGCCAAAAGGATCGAAAAATTCAGGCGCAAAGCGATCAAACAGGCAGAGAAGAAACAGCAGAAATCGGCGATTGACCCGAGTCAGGCAGGGGGGACAGAGCATGGAGAGGATTCATAAATTCAAAAAATTGGTCCGGATCCAGGTCTTGACCTTGACTGTTCTGGTGCTCATTTTTTCCGTGGTCGGCTGCGGGTTGTTTCAGCCCGATGAAGAGACGAAGGAACAGCAGACCGGATCTTTGAATCCTTCCTCTGAATCCGGAGATGCTTCGGAAACATCCCCCTTTGCAGAGGATGCAGATCTTCTTTCCATCGATTTTTTGCAAGTCGGGAAGGCGGACTGTATGGTCATGCAGGTCGAAGGGAAAGTCATCATGATCGATACGGGAACGCAAACGTCGGTGTCCACTGTGAAGTCGTTTTTATCTGCCAACGGGATCGATCAAATCGATTATATGATCATTACGCACTATGACAACGACCATATCGGAGGCGCGTCGGCTCTGATCGGTTCTTTGAAGGTGGGAGAATTGTTCCTGCCCGATTATGTGAGAAACAATGACCGTTATCGGGACATGATGGAAGCGGCAGGCACAAATGATGTGGCCGTGACCCGGGTGGCCGAGGACCTGACCGTATCCGGAGAGTCGTTCAGAATGGTGATCAATCCGACCCATCTGTATGATGGGGAAACATTGGATCCGGACGATCTCGAAGACAGCGTGGACAATGATTTTTCCCTGATCGTGACCATGCAGTTCGGTCAGACCCGATTCCTGTTTCTCGGAGATGCAGAAAAAGACAGACTGGATGAGTTTATGGCGAATACGACCGTTTCGGTCTATAAAGTGATCAAACTCCCGCATCACGGCGATTATTACAAATCCATCAAAACATTGCTCAATAAATCCGTCCCGGAATATGTTGTAACATGTATCGACAATGCGGAGAATATGGATGCTTCTTTGGTGACTGTTTTGAGTGAAAAAGGCATACCGTCCTTACTGACGTGTCAGGGGAACATCAAAGTCCTCACAGACGGGAAAACCCTGACCGTTTCCCAGTAATTCGGACCGCCTTTGTTGACATTTATGTGGTTTGAAAGTATAATGAACATAGTCAAGGCGGGGAATCCGGAACTCGGCCCTTTTGCCTCAAAACGAAAGGAGATTTCTGCTTTATGCAATTCCTGAAGAAGAATTTCAACATTCTGATCTATTCGATCGTTCTGTTGGTTGTCGGTATTTTGTGCATCATCGCCGATGTTGCATCTGATGCCAATGACCGCGTCAATGCTTTCACGGGCATTTCTTTGACCATCGGAATCGTGTTCATCATCATTGCCTCTCTGGCTCTGATCCTGGCTATCATCGGGTCTGTTCTGGCAAAGAAGAGCGCTTTGATTGCCGCTGTCGGAAGTGCTTCCATCCTCGGTGCCGGCATTTTCTTCGTGATCAAAAACACGGTTGCCGGTGAACTGATCGTGACATTCATTTCTTTGATTCCTTATCTGCTCCTGTGCGTTGGTGCGCTGATTGTTCTGCACGGTATTTTGGAGATCGTTTTCGGAGCCGTGAACAAGAACATGACGGCTGGTCTTGTCACCGGTATCGTCAGCATCCTCATCGGCGGCGTTACCATGCTATTGGGCTTCCTGACCATCGGTGATGATCCTGTGATCGAGAAACAGTTGATGATTTTCGGTATCATCCTTGCCCTGATGGCCGTTCTGGGTGTCGTTTCCTGCTTCACCACGAAGACTGCCGTCCTGGTCTTTGAAAAGGCCGAAGAGAAAAAAGCAGAAGAGAAAAAACCCGAAGAGAAAAAGACCGAAGAGCCTAAAGCACAAGATGAAAAACCCGCAGAGGAATAATTCGACGGCTGACACATCATGTAAAACATTCGAGCTCAACCTTT
>CADBRS010000114.1 GCA_902797125.1 uncultured Ruminococcus sp. | reverse complement strand
GAGTTCTTGATTGAGCGGTCGCCGGGGCTGATTCAACCTAATGATTATCACCCTTTTGAGCGGCATGCCAGTCATGCCGCTCGTTTTTACAGTTCGAAGCAACTCCGTGGCCGGTAGTCCTTACATTACAAGGATTATCGGCCTTTTTCCACAGGCAGCATTTTTGCGTAATGTCTTGGGGCGGTATGCCGAGAAATCTGTGAACGATTTGAACGGAATGAGAATAATTTACTGAATGAGAATTGCGTTGTATTTGGGGATCGAAAGCATGTCAAACGATTGAAATAATATTCCAAATGTTGTATAATTATCCAGTAATGTTTTTTTCCACAAAGGAGGTCCTATGATTTTTGAGAATTTCGAAAATATACTTTCCCTGCTCTGTACGATCGTAGGCCTTCTGTACGGAGTCTTCAAGTACGTAGAATCTCCGAAGCGGGGATACAGGCTGGTCGTCATCTTTTTCCTGGCCAACTTCTTGAGCGAATACTACTGGACGGTCTACGAACTGCTCATGCGAGACTATCCGGAAGTATCCGAGTTCGTGGCCTATCTGGGATGGAACATCAGCTTTTTCGTGCTCGCCCTGGCCGTCTTTTTCCTGCGGCCCAAGGAAACGCGGAAATTCATGCATCCCTTGATCTTTCTGCCCGTTCTGTTCAGCGTTCCCCAATTTTTCCTGTATATCCAGTTCGGCGGGATCGTCAATAATATCTGGCAGGTCGGCGTCACGACCGCCGCCATGGTCTTCTGCCTGCAGCACATCATCTGGGCTGTCAAGGAGAAAAAAGGCAAGGACGCTTTCCCGTGGTTCTCGGTCATCGCATTGGTCTATCTGCTTTGCGAATACGGGATGTGGACTTCGTCCTGTTTCGACTGGCCGTCCGACTGGGCCAATCCCTATCTGTACTTCTCGATCCTCGGTTCGGTCTGTTTCGTCTTCTTCACGTACGGAGCCGTCCGGCATTACCGCTCGGAAGAAAACGATGGTCCTTCGAAAGGCCTCGCGGAACTCCGTCTCCAGGTATTGATCCAGACGGTCATTTCCCTTTTGATCGTCGGGATCTGCGCCGCAGGCTTCATCCTGTCTCTCGGGATCCGGGATTCCTTGATCCAGGAAGGCGAAGGCGTTCAGAACACCGGATTGCTGGTCATCTATCTGTTCATCATTTCGGCCATATTGATCTTAGCGGTCTTCGCGATCCTCTTTTTCCTGACTTCCCGGTACCGCCGGTTCATAAAGTCCCGCAAGATCTTGAACGAGACCCGGAGCGGCCGGATCAATTTCATTCTGACTGTCATCGTGACATTGTCTTTACTGGTCTTTGCGGTGGCTTATCACAACACGACGCTCTGGAACGCCGAAGTGGTGAGCGTCCATGAAGACGGAGACAAGGAGATAAAATCCGTTTCGACCGAACTCGAAAACTACCTGACGCTGGCATCCACCACCCTGCGGGTCATGGCGGACAGCACGGATCTCATGCTGAAGAGCGGCCGGACGACCGAAGAAATCGGGGATTTCCTGGTCCAGCAGACCACGGTCCAGAAAACCCAGTTCGATGAAAACTTCACCGGTCTTTATGCCCTGATCAACGGCGTCTACCTGGACGGACTCGAATGGGTCCCGCCCGCGGACTATAATCCCTTGGAGAGAGACTGGTACAAGCTCGTCTCTGACGCCAAAGGCGAGGTCGTGATCGTTTCGCCCTATCTGGACGCCCAGACCGGGTCGATCGTCATCACGATCGGTAAGATGATCTCATCTCCCGTGGATGAAACACAGCCCCGCAACGTTGTCTGCCTGGACGTGATCGTCAACCATATCCAGGAAGTCACCGAAAACGTGCAGATCGGCGGAAAAGGATACGGCGTGGTCCTCAACCGGGACGGATTCATCATTGCTCACGCCGACAAAACCCTGAACGGCCAGTCCGTTCAGGACGTGCACGATCAGGAATTGCTGAACGATGTACTGGACGCGCAAAGCGTCCGGATCTCCGAGACGATAGACGGTGAGGATTTTACCTTGTTCATCGCGCCCGTGATGGATCAGTGGACCGCAGTCCTCGTCATTTCCAACGCCGAACTCTTCGACGAGACCTACACGCAGCTGGCCATCTCGATCATCGTGTCCCTGATCACTTTCTGTCTGATCACGTTCTTCTACTATATCGGATACAAGAACGAGCGGCAGTACGGACAGCGGCTGGAGGCCATGAACATCCAGGTCGTCAGCGCGCTGGCTACCGCGATCGATGCCAAGGACAGTTATACGAACGGTCACTCGACCCGAGTCGCGACCTACGCCCGTATGATCGCGTCCCGCGCGGGCTATTCCAAAGACGATCAGGACGAGATCTACATGATGGGCTTGCTCCACGACGTCGGAAAGATCGGCGTCCCGGACGAAGTCATCAACAAACCCGACAAGCTGACGCCAGAAGAGTTCGAACTGATTAAGAAACATCCTGTTATCGGCAGCGAGATCCTGAATACTATCAAAGACCGGCCCAAACTGGCCACGGGCGCACGGTGGCACCACGAACGCTATGACGGCAAAGGCTATCCGGACGGGATCGCAGGCAAAGAGATCCCCGAGGAGGCCCGGATCATTGCCGTGGCGGACGCCTACGATGCCATGACCAGCCGGAGGCGGTACAGAGAGATCCTGCCCCAGAAAAAAGTGCGGGAGGAGATCGTAAACGGTACCGGCACCCAGTTCGATCCCGGATTTGCCAAGATCATGCTCTCCATGATCGACGAGGACAAGGACTATTCGATGCGCGAGCATTTCGAAGAATCCTCGAACTGATTTGAAGCCCTTTATTGACACGGGGCGCACTCGTCCTGTATAATTCATAAGCGTAAAACAACATCTTAAATAACTGGACAAGGAGGATAGGGATTTCCGTCCCTGACAAAAATGAACACGAAAAAATTACTCATTTCCATCCTCTCTCTGATCCTGTGTCTTTGCATGCTCGTGCCCGTGATGGTCGCGTGCGGCAACAATGACACCCCCGCAGACGGCCAGGAGACCAAAGCGGGAGACAAAGAGAGCAAAAACGGCGAGACCCAAGGCGAAGAATCCGAGACCGAATTCCGCTATGTGGCTCACTACCCCGCAGGCACCGATCTGAAAAAGGCCGAACTCAGGATCCTGACCTGGGAATACATCGAAGGCAACCCCTGGATCGACGTGGACTTCGCGGCTGAAACGTTCACAGGCGATATCGTCAACGACGCGGCATACAGCCGTATGAAATCCGTCGAGGAAGACATCAACTGCACGATCATCGCCAATCCTGACTGCAAGTACGGCGATTCCGCCAACCGTTTGCAGACGCTGGTCAGCTCGGGAACGGACGCTTACGACGTGGCCGTGATCCCGGCCCGCGCAGCTTTCAATTCGCTGGCTGAACAGGGCTATCTGGTCAACTGGAACTCCATCGACTCGCTCGAGCTCGACGAACCCTGGTGGGATCAGGGAGCGAGAGACGGACTGTCCATGGGCGGCAAGCTCTTCATGATGGACGGCGACATCTCGATCCTCTACCGTAAGTCCCTCCGTGTGTACTATTTCAATAAAGGCATGCACCGCGACGCAGGACTGGAAGATTTCTACGAACTGGTCAAGAACAAGGAATGGACCATCGAAAAAATGGTCGAAGCTGCCCTTTCTGTCTCCGCCGATGACGGCAACGGCATCCACGACGAAAACGACGTTTACGGTCTGATCGCAACGGTCGACACGATCACCACAGGTCTGATCGGCGCCGGCGTCCGCTATACGACAAAGGATGAGGACGACTACCCTGAATTCTGTTTCTATAACGACGACACGATCGACGTCTGGTCCAACTACATCGAGATCCTTTACGACAAGGAATGCTGCGTGCTCAACAACGCAAGCGACAGAGGCTACAACACGACCAACATGTTCTTGAACGACCAGGTCCTGATGTCCAACTGCGAGCTGCACAATCTGGCAAACTTCAGAAAGATGTCTACAGACTTCGGTATCCTGCCGACGCCTATGGCAGACGACTTGCAGGAACAGTACCTTTCCACCGTCAACCCGGTCGTTTGCGGCTGTATCTGCATCCCGACCACGAACGTCAACCTGCAGACCACGGCATTGATCCTGGACGCTCTGGGAGCTGAATCCAAGAACGTGCTGACACCGGCCTACTACGATATCTACCTGACCGGTCAGACGGCCCGTGACGAAGAATCCACGGTATGCCTTGACATTATCTTCAACAACGTTACATGGGATATCGGAAATATCTACAACTGGAACAACATCGCGACGTTCACCCAGCAGCTGGTAAAATCTTACAACCGTTCCTTCACTTCCGAATATGAGAAGATCAAGGACAGCGCACAGACCAGACTCACCGAAACGATCGAGAAATTCATGGAACTCGAGTGATCGGGTCAATTCAAAACAGTCCGGAGATCTGAACGGTCTCCGGACTATAATTTTACAATGAGTCCCTACAAGTTATCCCGATTTAAAAATAATCCTTGCCAAATGACTTCCCGGTTGGTACAATAGAGAAAAACGGGAAAGGAGGATGAGATTTTGATCCGCGACCACGACCATGAACAGGAAAAGCAACCCGACCCGAAACTGGACCGGATGCACCACAGGATCTATATTTTGAGGATCATAGAGATCCCTTTGATCATCATCCTAGTTCTCTTTTTCACTTTCGACGTCCTGACCTTGAAGATCCTTCCTTCCCAGGGCATCAACTTCATGACGCACCTGACCGGAGAATCCATGTATCCTTCTTTGAAGGAAGGCATGCTGATCGTCTGGAAAGACAAGAATCTTGTCCCCTTTGAAGAAGTCCTTGTAGGAGATATCATCATCTTCCGGGAGCGGCCCGAACACAGCGACTCATTGCATGATCCTTCCCCGTCTCCGGACGCAGATCCGGATGAACCGGAAAGATATGAGGACCGGGATATCCAGTACGTAGAGGAAAAACATATCGTGCACAGAGTCACGAGAATCGTCCCGGACAGTTCCTACAGCGACCGGGCGTTGTTCACCGAAGGCGACCATAACGGATATGAAGATCCCGTGCCGGTTCTGGAGAGCGGATATATCGGGAAACTGGTCTGGTTTAACAATACGTTTTGCTGGATGTTTACGACACAGACCATGGCGATCTCGGCAAGCATCGCAGGCGGGCTGTTTTTGATCGTCTCTTTCTGGCTGATCATAGAAGAGATCTGTGTGTTCAACTATACGAGACGAAAAGAAAAAAACCACCTCTCATAAATAGGTGGTGTTATGAAAATGAAAACAGAATATAACTTTTCGGGAGCCCGGAAACGGGCGGCTGTTTTTGAAATCGGGCAGGAAATCGCTCCCTTCGGGTGACGTCCTGCCCGTTCAATCTATTTTTAGATGATCGTTGATGAAGATTCGGATCTCTTCAGAGCTTCAAGCGCTTTTTCAGCACTCTGTTTGTCTGTGCTCAAAATAAAACCGCAAACGGAACATGTGGCGTGCTTTTCGACCAGAAAAGCACGGATCGACAAGGTGATCGGAGTGCCGCATCTGGGACACGGATAGCCAGCTTTCTGAACTGACCCATTAATTTTGGGCCTGCCCGCTCCGCCGACGATTGCATCCAATTCTTCTTCGGTGAGTTCTTTGACGTTATTTTTGTTTTCCATGATGCTTCCTCTTTCCTTTTTCTTTTGGTGATCTGACGACGGTCCCCTATTTTCTGCCATGCGCGGGCTCGCCTGATATCCTGCCTTTATTTTACAAAAAAATCTCCGATCCGTCAAGCCCCTGACGGGTCGGGACTCTGGTGACGATTCCTTTTTCTCATCGGGACGCCATCCGTTCCGTCCGGGGCGGTCCTTACGTGATATCGTGCTCGGGCTTGCGCTCGTCACGGATGCGCTTTGCGG
>CADBRS010000113.1 GCA_902797125.1 uncultured Ruminococcus sp. | reverse complement strand
TTGAAAAGCAGATCGTCAAATCCAAACGAAAGGATTTCATTAAATGGGCAAATATATACTGAAAAGAATCGGTTATGTCTTTCTCGTTTTGATCATTTTATCGATTCTTATGTTTTTACTATATAACGCAATCCCTTCAGACCGGGCTTATTCTGAAGCGAGAGAAGCTGCACAATTGCTTCCTAAATCGACTCCTGAAGATGTCAGAGAAAAGTTTCGCGAGACAGAGTATACGCGATTGCAGGTAAAGTACGGCACGGAAACCAAGAATCTGGTCGTTCGTTACCTTCGCTGGATCGGTGTCTATCCGAAGGCCCTCTACATTGAGTCAACCAACACGGTCGATCCGACAGGCGGAGATTTCGACGGTTTGTTTCAGGGCAATTTCGGCTACTCTTATACGAACAACAAGCCCGTTATCGAATTGATCAAAGAGCCGATGAAAAATACGATTTTCATCAACATTTTTGCAACCATTCTGGCTCTGGGCATTACGATTCCTCTGGGCATCCGTTGTGCGGTTAAGAGAGGGAAAAAGCTCGACACAGTAGTTCAGGTCGGCACCATCATCGGGTACAGTCTCCCGACCTTCTTGATCGCGATCCTGTTTGTCTGGCTCTTTGTGGCCGTGCTGAAGGTCTTCCCTGCCAGCGGAATGAAGACGCCAGGTGCTGCCTATACCGGAATCCGGGCTTTCTTCGACAAGATGTACTATCTGGCCCTGCCATTGATCGTCATGACCTTCTCTTCTCTGGGCGGGATGACCCGTTACGTACGTGCATCCATGATCGAAGCGCTGTCTATGGACTGCATCAAAACGGCTCGTGCAAAGGGTCTGCGTGAAAAAGTTGTCATTTATTCCCATGCGTGGAGAAATGCTTTGATCCCGATCGTCACTTTGGTCGTCGGCTGGTTCCTGTCTATTTTCTCCGGATCTTTGATCATTGAGCAGATGTTTGCATTAAACGGCATGGGCAAGTTGCTGATCGAAGGTCTTCAGACCCAGGACTATGATGTCGTTTTGCTCATGCAGATGTTCTACGTTCTCATTTCTTTGTTTGGCAATCTGTTGATCGATATCATCTACGGTTTTGTCGATCCTCGCGTACGCGTAAATAAGTAAGGAAGGGCGGTTTTGATGATGAGTAATAAACAAAACAAAAAGTCGTTCTTCTCAACCATTGGAAGATGGTTCTCCCGTTGTTTCTTCGGACACAGTCGCGAGATGATGGAAGCCGAAAAAGACAACGAGAATCTGACTGAAGCAGAAAAAGAAGAGCTCGCTAAAAAAAGTGACGTTGAAGAAATCGTCACGCCTTTCAGACAATATGTCAGGGGTTTCTTAGGCCATAAGCTGGCCGTAGGTGCCCTGATCATTGTGATCTGCATGTTCCTCTTTGTGTTCATAGCTCCCCATTTCTTCCCTAAGTATGATGATAACTACACGGAAGTCACGCAGCAGAACATCGGTCCCAGCATGGGCATGTTGAGTGTTCCCTCCAAACTTAAGAAGGAAGGAATCAAGATGATCGATTCCTATTCTACTTTCTCCGTTGGCCTTTCCAACGAAGGAAACGTTTATGTTTGGGGCTACACAAAGATCGGCACCACAAAGAAGGATATGAAGGATATTCCGGAAGAGATCAAGAATGCGAACATTCAATATGTCGCAGCAGGCCAAGATCATGTCATAGCTATTGACGATCAGGGCAAGATCTACGGATGGGGCAACAACATTCTGGGACAATTCGGAAAACCGAATAATACCTATTCCGATTCCATTTATCTTCCCGACATACTTCCGACAGGCAAAGTCGATGTCAATAACATCAAAAAGCTGGAATGCGGCTATCAGGTTTCCGGCATTCTGATGAATGACGGCACACTGTATCTGTGGGGCAACGGCAAGACCTGCAACAACCTGGAACGTGTCAGCTTGCAGATTATGGGCAAGCAGGTCCAGGACTTCACCTTTACGAAAAATGACATGGCTGTCATCGTGGACAACCAGTTACTGACCGGCAAAGGAGACCGTTATCAGCTCGTTCGCACCGCAGTTGGCGGAGAAGCTGTCGATCTGAACACTTTTGTGAACGGACGGCAGATCGTTGATATGGTTTCTGACAGCAGCACGATTTGTCTTGTGCTGGAGGATCACACGGTCTGCTTCGCGGGGGACTTCCCTTCCAATTCCGTCCAGGTGCCCACCTTGGCTTCCGACGAATATTTTGTTCAGATTGAAGCGGGGACGCACCACTATGCCGGCTTGACCAACAAAGGCAATATCTATGCCTGGGGCGGCGACGTTCTTGGTCAGTGCGACGTCAAGAACGCAAAAGGAACTGTTGCCACCTTGTATGTCGGCTCCAACCAAAACTATGCCGTAGACGCAGAAGGAAAACTGCTCACCAAATGGGGTCACAGCGGTTACCTGTTCGGAACAGACTACAATGGTGCCAGCATTTTCCAACGTATCGTCAACGGTGGTAGAATGACCATGACGATCGGCGCCGTTGCGGTCATCATTTCCGCAATCATCGGTATCATTATCGGATGCCTGTCCGGGTATTTCGGCGGCAAGGTCGATATCATTCTCATGCGTGTGGCTGAGGTCGTCGCGGCAATCCCCTTCCTTCCCTTTGCCATGATTCTGTCCTCCCTTATGGGTCGAATTGCCATCAGCGAGGACATGAGAATCTTCATCATCATGGTCATCCTGGGCGTTTTGACGTGGCCGGGTCTTGCCCACATGATTCGTGGTCAGGTGCTTGTCACTCGAGAAAACGAATACGTTACTGCAGCAAAAGCCATGGGCGTTAAGGAAGGCGTCATTGCTTTCAAACACATTTTGCCGAATGTCATCTCCATTATCATCGTCAATTTGACGCTTGATTTTGCCGGATGCCTGCTGACAGAATCCACGCTATCATACTTGGGCTTCGGCGTTCAGCTTCCCAGACCGACTTGGGGCAACATGCTGAATAAAGCGAACAACTCAACGACGATCCAGAATTTCTGGTGGGAGTGGTTGTTCCCCGCCATTTTCCTGGCCATGACCACGATCTGCATCAACATCATAGGCGATGCTTTGCGTGACGTCATGGATCCGAAGTCCAGTTCTGACAGATAAGGAGGAACGGTATGCCATTACTTGAGATCAATCACCTTCACACGTTCTTCCGCACAAAAAAAGGAATCGTCAAAGCCGTTAACGACGTTTCATATACCGTCGAGGCCGGCAAAACAATCGGTATCGTCGGCGAATCCGGTTCCGGAAAATCTGTATCGGCCATGTCGATCCTGCAGTTGCTTGATTCAAATGGCTATATTGAATCAGGAGAAGTGCTTTTCGAAGGGCGCGACCTGACCAAGTTGTCGCTTGAAGAACTATATCAGATCAGGGGTAATGCGATTTCTGTCATTTTCCAGGAACCCATGACCTCCCTGAATCCTGTCTTTACTGTTGGAAAACAGTTGTCCGAGCCTTTCATCATTCACCAGAAGATGACCAAAAAAGAGGCCTGGCAAAAAGCCATCCAAATGCTTTACGACGTTCAGATCCCCAACCCTGAGGCCGTCATCCGTCAATATCCGCACCAGTTGTCCGGTGGTATGCGCCAGCGCGTCATGATCGCTATGGCTCTGGCGTGCAAACCGAAAATTCTGATTGCAGATGAGCCAACCACGGCTCTTGACGTCACGATTCAGGCTCAGATCCTTCGCCTCATGAACGATTTGCAGCGTGAAAACGGAACTTCCATCATTTTCATCACCCACGATCTGGGCGTTATCAATGAGATGGCAGACGATGTCGTGGTCATGTATTGCGGCCAGGTTGTGGAAAAGGGCACCGCGAGAACCATTTTTACGGATTGCAAGATGAGTCATCCGTATACTGAAGGTTTGATGGCTTCTATTCCGAGACTGGATGCGATTACCGACAAGCTTGAACCGATTCCCGGCGTTGTTCCCCACCCGCTGGCTCTGCCGAAGGGTTGTAAGTTTGCTCCTCGGTGCAAATATTGTACGGAGAAGTGTCTGAATGAGGAACCGACTTTGATCGATGCCGGAGACGGCCAGCTGATCCGTTGCTTCTATCCTGACAAGGAGGTGCGCAGAAGTGCAGAACACAAAGAAATTACTGTCAATCACGAATCTTAAAAAGTACTTTCCGATTGCTAAATCCTCCATCTTTCAAAGAGAGCAACTTTATAACCGCGCCAATGACGGAATCACTCTCGACATTTACGAGGGCGAGACCTTAGGTATCGTCGGTGAATCCGGCTGCGGCAAATCCACTCTGGGACGTGTTCTTCTTCAGCTTTACACGCAAACTGCGGGCACAACGCTCTACTACGGAAAAACGATTACGGAAATATCTCCTAAATATGTTTTCGATACGCTCAACCATTTCGACAAATATGAGCATGCCCTGCAGAAAGCTTCCAAAAAGGTCGAAGAAAAGCAAAAAAAAGCCGATGAGGAAGGCGGCGAAGACAAGGCAGAATTCTTTGTTCTTCAAGACTTAACGCTGGCTCAGGCCGAAGAGCAGACCTGCCTTTCCAACATTGTCAAGGTCGTCGGCGGATTCCACGCCTATGATCCGGACAGAAAAGGTATCTCCGCGCTGAAAGAACTCTATTCGGCTTACAGACCGAGAAACAAGAAAGCAGCCGAACTGAATGACGTTGAACTTGAGATCGGTTTTGTCAAGAGCGCCGCATCGAAAGAAGGCGCAAAAGCCAATTTAAGCACCAAACTTCAAAAGTTTGAAGCCAAAAAAGCAAAACTTCAGAAAGAACTTCAAGCCCTTGAGGAAAAGGTCGAGCAGGCCGAAAAGAAAGTAGCCGACATCCGTGCCGAATATGCGCAAAACGAAGAATTTGCAAAATATGAGGCTATGCGGGACAACGGTGTTGACCTGGCCCGTCTGAAGTATTCTGAGATGCGGTTGCTGAGAAAAGATCTGCAGATCATTTTCCAGGATCCGTATTCCAGTCTAAACCCCAGATTTACGATCGGTCAGATCATTGAAGAAGGTCTTTTGACTCACAAGTTCTTCAAACAGGGCAATTCGGATATGCGTGACTATATCGTGCGCGTCATGGAAGAATGCGGACTCCAGGAATATATGCTCCACAGATATCCGCATCAGTTCTCCGGCGGTCAGCGCCAGCGTATTTCCATTGCCCGTGCATTGGCAGTCCAGCCGAAATTTGTGGTTTGTGACGAATGCGTTTCCGCTCTGGATGTTTCCATTCAGTCCCAGATCATCAACCTTCTGCAGCAACTGCGTGAGAAAGAGAACCTGACCTACATGTTCATCTCTCACGACTTGTCCGTCGTTCGTTATATTTCCGACCGTATTTGCGTCATGTATCTTGGAAATGTCGTTGAGCTTTCTGATGCGAAAACGATATTTGAAGATCCGAGACATCCGTACACCGTTGCTCTTCTCTCTTCGATCCCGACAACGGATATTGAAAGTTTGAGCAAAGAACGGATCATTCTGGAAGGCAATATCCCCAGTCCGATCAGACCTCCTCACGGTTGTAAATTCCATACGCGTTGCTTCATGGCTTGTGAGAAATGCAGCCGCGTTGCTCCACCTTTGAGAGAAATCGAGCCCAATCATTTTGTGGCTTGTCATTTCCCGGAAAAGAAGATGGATGAGAACGGCAACTATCTCTTTGATGTATCAAAGACCGAAACCGAACGCAAATCAACAAGGGCTGTCGATTGACAGGCATCTTTCGATACGAGAGGAAGCATTCCATGCTCAGAATTTTTAAAAGACTGAAAAAAGCCTCAAAGAAAGAGGAAGAAGAATTTGATCAGATGATCAAAGAAAATGTGACCCCAAAGGACAAGTTTGCGATGGTCGTCTCTGCTTTCTTTGTCATTGTTCTGCCCTGTTTGGCCGTGCTCACTCTCCTCTCCCTGTTATGTTTATGGATTTTCAGAGTGCTGTGAAATACTGACACTGCTGCCTTGCGAATCGAACCAAACTCCTTTGTGCATGCTCAGTATGTACAAAGGAGTTTTCAACTATTCTTATCGTTTCATTTTTGGAGGAACTCCCTATGATAGGCATTATCGGTGCTATGCAACTTGAAACAACAGCCATTAGTGAAGTGCTCACTGAAAAGCAGCGCTGCGAATACGCAGGCATGACTTTTCTGTCCGGCAAATTGAACGGGATCGACGTCGTTGTTTCCACGTGCGGACCCGGAAAGGTGTTCGCCGCCGTTTGCGCTCAAACGATGATCCTCAAGTTTCATCCGGAATATTTAATCAACATCGGGGTAGGCGGAGCCATATCCCCTTCTCTTCATGTTACAGATCTGGCCGTGGCAACAAGCACGGTCCAGCATGATATGGATACTTCCCCGCTGGGAGATCCGAAAGGCATGATCTCTCAGATCAATCGGATCCATTTGCCCTGTGACCCGGCGTTGATTCAGGCCGCTCGCGATGCGATGGCCGACCTGGGGCTTAAGGGCGAATTCGGTGTCATTGCGACCGGCGACCAGTTTGTTGATTCGGTCGAACTTAAAAGCACCCTGCAGTCCCGTTTCGGCGCTATCGCTTGCGATATGGAAGGCGGAGCCATCGGTCATGTCTGCTTTATCAATCAGGTCCCCTATATCGTTTTGAGAGCCATTTCAGACAACGCAGAGGACGGAGCCCCTGTCAGTTTTGAAACCTTTGCGGTCTCCGCCGCAGCTCAGTCAGTCAAATTGCTGACTTGCATGCTCAAAAAATTGTAACAAAAAAAGAGACACACATGTGTCTCTTGATCCGGAGAAGGAGAGATTCGAACTCTCGCACCAGTTTCCCAGCCTACACCCTTAGCAGGGGCGCCTCTTTGGCCTCTTGAGTACTTCT
>CADBRS010000112.1 GCA_902797125.1 uncultured Ruminococcus sp. | reverse complement strand
GCAGGCTTCGCACCGGCCGCCCTTGATATTGAAGCTGAACCTGCCCGGCGTATAGCCTCTCATTTTTGCGTCCGGCGTCTTGGAAAACAGGTCCCGGATATCGCTGAACACACCCGTGTACGTTGCCGGGTCCGAACGTGAAGTCCTTCCGATCGGGCTTTGGTCGATCGAGATGACTTTGTCCAGATGCTCCAATCCTTCGATCCGGTCGAAATCTCCGTAATATGTCACGGCACCGTTGAGTTCATGGGCAAGGACCGGAGTCAGGACTCCGTTCACCAGCGAAGATTTGCCGGAACCGGAAACGCCCGTCACGCAGATGAAGCACCCGAGCGGAAAATCCACGTCGATATTTTTCAGATTATGCGTTCTGGCGCCACGGACTGAAAGGATCTTTCCGTTGCCCTGCCGCCTCTTTTCGGGGACCTCTATCTTTTTCCTTCCGGACAAGAAATCGCCCGTGACCGACTGCTCGCAGGCAGCGACTTCTTCCGGCGTGCCCGCGCACACGATCCGGCCTCCGTGGATACCGGGCCCCGGTCCCACGTCGATCAGATAATCCGACTCGCGCATGGTCTCTTCGTCATGTTCCACGACGATGACGGTATTGCCCAGATCGCGCAGCTTTTTCAGGGTATTGATCAGTTTGTAGTTATCTCTTTGGTGGAGCCCGATACTGGGCTCGTCCAGGATATACATGACGCCGGTCAATGCAGACCCGATCTGTGTGGCCAGCCGGATGCGCTGTGCTTCACCGCCGGACAATGTCTCTGCCGTTCTGAAAAGAGTGAGATAATCCAGTCCCACGTTGATCAGAAACTGCAATCTGTTCCTGATCTCCTTGATCACGTCTTTGACGATGACCTGCTCATAATCAGTAAAACTGATCTGATTGATGAACTCCAGAGCGCGCCCGATGGACATCTCGCAAAACTCGATGATGTTGACCCCGCCCACAGTCACAGCCAGAATACCCGGGTTCAGTCTCTTCCCTTTGCAGTCCCTGCAGGGAGTCTGATCGAAGAACTGGCGGTAATAATCCGGCGACAGTCCCATCTTCATCCGCATCTGGATGGTCTTGACGATCCCGTCATACGTCACGATGCCGTGCTTGGCCTGATGGGAAAAATATCTTGTGACTTCATATTTTTCCGGGCCCGTCCCGTAAAGGATCGCATCCAGTTGCGTGTCTGTCATCTCTGAGATGGGCGTATCGATCGTCGTCCCGATCCGTTCGCATACCGCAGCGATCAGAGGACCGTTCCAGCTGTCTTCATCCATCGTCTTGAAGCCGTTGACCTGAATGGCTCCCTGACGCAAAGATTTGCTCCTGTCCGGAATCATTTTCTGAGGAGAGGGTGCCTCGAACGAACCGATGCCTGAACAGGTCGGGCAGGCGCCTTGAGGATTGTTGAACGAGAACATCCTCGGCTCCAGTTCTCCGGCGGAATAACCGTGCTCTTCACAGGCATAGACCTGAGAAAAACTGTATTCTTCTCCGTCCGTCCCGTCAGGGTTGTACGTGCTGATCATCACGTGCCCGTCCGCATACTTAAGTGCAGTTTCCACTGCGTCCGAAAGACGGGGACGTATAGAATCTTTGAGGATCAGACGGTCCACAACGATCTCGATGTGATGTCGGATGTTCTTGTCCAGTTCGATCTCTTCTCCGATGTCATAGATGTTGCCGTCCACGCGAAAACGCGGGAAACCGGCTTTCTTCATATCCTGGAAGAGTTTTTCGTGCGTGCCCTTTTTGTCCCTGACGACGGGAGAGAGCACGTTGAACCTGGTTCCCTGGGGCAGAGCCATGATCCGCTCGAGGATCTGATCCACTGACTGTCTCTTGATCTCTTTTCCGCATATCGGACAGTGAGGTATGCCGACACGGGCGTACATCAGTCGGAGATAGTCATAGATCTCCGTGACTGTACCGACCGTGCTTCGCGGATTGTGCGAAGTCGTCTTCTGATCGATGGAGATGGCAGGAGAAAGCCCTTCGATGAAATCCACATCCGGTTTGCTCATCTGACCGATGAACATCCGGGCATACGAAGAAAGAGACTCCACAAACCGCCTGTGTCCTTCCGCATACAGCGTGTCGAAGGCCAGGGATGACTTGCCGGAGCCGGAGAGACCCGTCACGGTCACGAGCGCATCCCGAGGGATATCGACATCCACATTTTTCAGATTATGCACTTTTGCTCCGCGGATCCGGATCTGTTTCGGTGAATTGACAAAGGTCATGGAAACGCCTTTCTGCCGGTTGACTGACTTAATATAACCAGTAGATTATACCATATTTTTAGGTGGAAATCGGGAAAACCGGCAAAAAATCCTTTTCGGATTTGTTTTTTGCAAACCCGTCAAAAAACAGGCTTTTTCGGACGCAAAATCCGTCATTTTGCAAAATTCAGGTTTGGTTTTTGCATTTTCATTCATTTTTCCACTTCAATTCGGCTCAAAAACTTGACACCCAAACCCGGGGAGAGTACAATTATAATAGATTAATTTGTATCTGCGAGTTTTTTATGAAAAAATCATTCAGCACGTCCTATCCGCCCTATCTGGTCCTGACGTTTTTCATCGCCGTCGTCGTCACGACGGCCGTGATCCTGCTCAGCCGGATAGAATTTCCTCAAAAATGGCTGTGGGATCTTCTCTCAACAGCCGCAATCCTATTCGCCGTCTGGTGCGTCGCGGAGATCGCACTCTCCTATTTCACATTCATCAAGATCCAGGACGGGAAAGTCATTTTCACGAAAACGATCTTCAAAAGCCGGGTCGAATTCAGCGCCAACGCGATCACGAAATGCGTTTTGAAAGACAAGACCGGCCAGGTCGTTTCCGGGAAAAACACATACCGGAATGTCTCGCTCTCCTTCGAGATCGGTTCCCAGAAAGAAAGCATTTCTTTTTCGGCAGTCAGTCAAAAAAAGATCGAAAAGATTCTGGAGGCTTTGAATGCCGCAGGCATGCCCGAAACGATGCCTGAATCCACACACGATCAAACCACTTGAACTCATCATTCTCCTTTTCCACGGAGGCTTTAATATGTTGAAAGCAATCAAAAAAACGGCACAGGGCGTTCGCCTGGTTCACGGAAAACCCGTGTTGTCCCGGGACGCAGCCGCCGGTTCCAGAAGCGGCACGATCGCATATCAGATCTTGGAAGCACACCATAAAGAAACCGGTGACGACCTGTTCCATATCACCTTCGACGCGCTGGTCTCTCATGACATCACATACGTGGGGATCATCCAGTCTGCCCGCGCCAGCGGCATGACATCGTTCCCTGTTCCGTATGCCCTGACGAACTGCCACAATTCATTGTGTGCGGTCGGTGGGACGATCAACGAGGACGACCACGCGTTCGGTCTGTCCGCTGCTCGCAAATACGGCGGGATCTACGTGCCCGCTAATCAGTCCGTCATTCACAGCTTTGCTCGTGAGGAACTGAGCGGATGCGGCAGAATGATCTTGGGTTCAGATTCGCATACCCGCTACGGCGCACTGGGCACCATGGGCGTGGGCGAAGGCGGTCCGGAACTGGTCAAGCAGCTTTTGAAAAACACTTATGATATTGCCAAGCCCGAGGTAGTCCTAGTCTACGTCACAGGTGAAGTCCCCCACGGAGTGGGCCCGCACGACGTGGCCATCGCACTGGTCGGAGAAACATTCAAAGACGGTTTCGTCAAAAACAAGGTTCTGGAGTTCGCAGGACCCGGCATCGCCTCTCTGCCCATCGATTTCCGGAACGGTATCGACGTCATGACGACAGAGACCACCTGTCTTTCCTCCGTTTGGCAGACAGACGAAACGG
Source organism: uncultured Ruminococcus sp. (assembly GCA_902797125.1). Taxonomy (GTDB): domain Bacteria; phylum Bacillota; class Clostridia; order Oscillospirales; family CAG-272; genus RUG14240. Next base: position 1,093 of record CADBRS010000112.1, on the reverse strand, counting down.
TCCGGTCTTTCTATGAGACCCACGGCCGGCCGGAAGCCTATCGGAAACTGGAAGCCCGGGAAGGCGCCTATTACGACGCCCTCATCGAGCTGGATCTCTCGAAGATGGAATGTATGATCGCACTCCCCTTCCATCCCTCGAACGCCTATACGATCCATGAATTCAACGAACATGCGGAAGAAATCCTTGAAAAAGTCCAGAAAGAGGCGCAGGAAAGATTCCCGAAATCCTCTCCCGATCTGATGTCCAAAATCACCGAAAATGGCGTTATGGCCGATCAGGGCGTCATCGCGGGCTGTTCCGGTGGCATGTATGACAGCATCCGGGAAGCCAGTGCGATCCTGGACGGACAAAACACAGGCAACGGCTATTTTTCCCTTTCCGTCTATCCGACGAGCGTCCCAGTTTCCTTGGCCTTGACACGGGACGGGACGAGCGAAAAACTGCTGGAGGCAGGTGCCGTCATCAAGCCGTCTTTCTGCGGTCCGTGTTTCGGAGCCGGTGACGTTCCCGCGAACAACGGACTGTCGCTTCGCCATACCACGAGGAATTTCCCCAGCCGGGAAGGTTCCAAGCCGGGTGAAGGTCAGTTCTCCTGCGTGGCTTTGATGGATGCCAGATCCATTGCGGCTACGGCCCGCAATCAGGGTATCATCACAGCCGCTTCAGACGTGGATTACACCTATGAAGAAAAGCCCTATACCTATGACCGCAGCGTCTATGAAAAGAGAGTCTACAACGGCTTCGGACACCCGCAGCCGGATGAAAAACTGATCCTCGGACCGAATATCACAGACTGGCCCGAGCAATATCCTCTGTCCGAACATCTGTTCCTGGAACTGGCAGCGGTCATTCAGGATCCGGTCACGACCACAGACGAACTGATCCCTTCCGGCGAAACTTCATCCTACAGATCCAATCCGAGAAGGCTGGCCGAGTTCACTTTGAGCCGTCGGGTTCCCGACTACGTTCAAAGAGCCAAGGCTGCATCCGAAACAGAAAAACAGCGCAGAGAGAACAATCCGTCCGATGATTTGGTCGCCAAACTGAATGTTTTCGGCGACAGCAGCAAGTTCATCCGGGACACGATGGT
>CADBRS010000111.1 GCA_902797125.1 uncultured Ruminococcus sp. | reverse complement strand
GACGAGCAGCGGCCCTTTGTTGTTCGGAAAACCGTCTGTTACGCTTTTTGCTCAAGCGCGCGGCGTTTTCTCATCATGTCTTTCATGCGCAATTCGGTATCCAGAATCCGTTTGCGCAGCCGGATGGATTTGGGCGTGATCTCGATCAGCTCATCATCCTGGATGAATTCGATCGCTTCCTCGAGTCCCATGATACGGGGCGGAGTCAGCAAGAGTTTTTCATCGGCGCCGGTGGAACGGATAGCCGTCAGATGTTTCTCTTTGCACGGATTGACAGCGATATCGTCGTTCTTCGGGTTTTCGCCGACGATCATGCCTTCATAGACCTGTGTCTGCGGCCCGATGAACAATTGTCCGCGGTCCTGCGTGTTGTACAGTCCGTAACGCGTGGTCTCGCCGGCCTCGGAAGCCACCAGTGATCCCGTAAATCTCATGACGATCTCGCCTTTATACGGCTGATAGCCGTCGAAAGTCGAGTTCATGACGCCTTCACCGTGTGTGGCCGTCAGAAATTCGGAACGATATCCGAACAAGCATCTGGACGGGATCTGATATTCGATACGCGTCCTGCTGCCGTTCCCTATCGGAGTCATGGCGAGCAGATCACCCTTTCTCTGGCTGAGCTTTTCGACCACGATTCCCACATATTCCTGAGGAACGTCCAGAAGCACTTTCTCGACCGGCTCGCATTTGACGCCGTCGATCTCTTTGTAAAGGACCCGGGGATTGGAGCAGGCCATCTCAAAGCCTTCTCTGCGCATTGTTTCCAGCAAAATGGACAGATGCATCTCGCCGCGTCCGGCGACCAGGAACTCATCCGTGGTCTCACCGTCACGGACCCTGAGCGAAACGTCTTTCAGCAATTCGCGGTACAACCGCGCTCTCAGCTGGCGGGAAGTCACGAATTTCCCTTCCTTGCCGGCCAAAGGAGAGTCGTTGACCATGATGGTCATCTCCATCGTCGGCTCGCCGACTTTGACAAATTCCAAAGGCTCAACGGCGGTCGGATCGGTGATCGTGTCTCCGATCGTGATCTGTTCGGGTCCGGACAGGCACACGATCTCGCCGACTTTTGCGCTCTCTGTAGGAACGCGCTGCAGTCCGTCGATCTGATATAAGGCGACCACTTTTCCGCGCCGCGGCGTTGCATCCGGCTCATGGTAGTTGCTGATAGAGATATTCTGATTGATCTTTACACAGCCACGCTCGATCCTGCCGATCGCGATACGTCCCACGTAATCGTTGTAGTCGATGGAAGAAACCAGCATCTGCAAAGGCCCGTTTTCGTCGCCTTCAGGTGCGGGTATGTAGTTGATGATCGTTTCGAACAGAGGTTTCAGATCCGTTCCCTCGACGTCCGGTCTGTATGAAGCCGTGCCCGTACGTCCGGAACAATACAGCATCGGGCTGTCCAATTGTTCGTCGCTGGCGTCCAGGTCCATCAAAAGTTCCAGGATCTCGTCTTCAACGACGCCCAGCCGTGCATCCGGTTTGTCGATCTTGTTGATACAAACGATGACTCTCAGATCCAGATCCAGCGCTTTCTGAAGCACGAACCGCGTCTGGGGCATCGGTCCTTCGGCCGCGTCAACAAGCAGAATGACGCCGTTGACCATTTTCAGCACCCGTTCGACTTCCCCGCCGAAATCCGCGTGACCCGGAGTGTCTACGATGTTGATCTTGATCCCGTTGTAATGAACGGCTGTGTTTTTTGCCAGAATGGTGATACCCCGTTCTCGTTCCAGATCTCCGGAATCCATGACGCACGTCACCGTGTCTTGGTTGTCTCTGTAAATTCCGCCTTGTTTGAGCAAGCCGTCAACAAGCGTTGTTTTTCCATGGTCAACATGCGCAATGATCGCAACGTTTCTTAAATCTTCCCGAACCATGCTTTAAACCTCTTTGTGTAAAAACTCGCCCTATATTATATCACTTTCAACGCGCGCGTGCAAAGGAAAAGATTTAACGATATTATATAATCACTTGTTTTCTCAATTGTGCATTTTGCACAATCCGATTTGGCTTTGGTATGCCTTTTTCTGCTCGTTGCTTGCTGAAAGTCTTTTTTTGTGTTACAATTCTTTTGCTCGCCGGAAGGCTTGCAAAAGATGATCGGATATGGACAAAACGATGTTTGAACAGACAAAATTGCTGATCCTCGATTTAGACGGGACCATCGCAGACACTCTCGGTGCACTGAACGAAGCCGTCAACGCGACGATGCGCAAATATCATTGGCCGGAAAGAACCTATGAAGACGTCCGGCTGGCTATCGGAAACGGGGCAAGAAAACTCATCGAACGCTCGATGCCCGCTCCTTTTTCCTCGGACCCGGAGTTGGTCTCAACCGTATTGAAAGAATACGACGGCCAGTACGGCTTGACTTATATGCATACGGATACCTGTTATCCAGGCATGAAGGAGTCTTTGATGGAATTGGCGGGCAGAGGTTATACGTTCGCCGTCCTTTCCAACAAGCAGGATCTGTACACAAAAAAGCTGATTGCCCAATTATTGGGGGATCTCCCCGCTCTTGTCATGGGGCAGACGGATCTTCCGAAGAAGCCGGACCCGACCGTTCCCCTTCTCATTGCGGAAAAACTGGGCTTTTCTTCACAGGAATCCGCCATGGTTGGAGACAGCGACGTAGATATCCTGACCGGGCAGAATGCCGGGATGCTTACCGTGGGCTGTGCCTGGGGATTCCGTGGACGGGCCTGCCTTGAATCCGTTCACGCAGATATCATCGCAGACCATCCGTCAGATTTGTTAGGAATATTTGGAGGTGTGAGACCATGATCGTCACAAAAATCACGTCGTCTTTGGAAAAACCGTTTCTCAAGGACACCATCGATTCTTTTCCCGAACTGCGCCGCATGTCTGCGCTTCAAAACGAAGAAATCCATTTTCAGTTGCTGATGGCTTCGGATTCCCGGGATCCGGTCCGCGTCCACGTCGGTTGCCAGACCGAATTGCCCTCATCCTTGCGGTCGGTCGAGTCTGTTCCGGTGGGATTCCCGACATATTCAAGCAGCGATCCTGCCCAATATATCTCTACCGAAGCGGGTCTTTTTCCGGATTGGCTGCAACCTCTGCAATATGATGATTGTATGATCCTGACTTCCGGACAACTCCGCTCTGTGTGGGTCACGCTGCATACAGAGGACTTTTCGGGGGAGCAGACGATCACATTGCGTGTGACCGACAAGCAAAACGAGCCGATCGCAGAACAATCGCTCCGATTGGACGTCATACCCGTCAGACTTCCCGAATCAGATCTGACGATCACGAACTGGTTCCATACGGATTGTCTGGCATCCTACTACAGCGTCCCTGTTTTCTCTGAAGCTTATTGGTCCATCGTCGAAAACTTCATGCAAAAAGCTTCGGATCTGGGCATCAATATGCTTTTGACCCCGGTTCTGACGCCGCCGCTTGATACAGAGATCGGTGGCGAGCGGCCGACGGTCCAGCTAGTCGGGATCACCGTCTCGAACGACGGTGCATATTCTTTTGATTATACGAATCTGGACAGATGGATCGGTCTGTGTCTGAAACACGGCATCCGCTATTTCGAGATATCCCACCTGTTCTCTCAGTGGGGCGCGGCAAAAGCGCCTAAAGTCGTAGGGGTCAGGGACGGCAAAACCGTCAAACTGTTCGGATGGGAAACGGATTCCCTGTCCGAGCCTTATACAGACTTTTTGAAGACGTTTATTCCCGCTTTAGTATCTCATCTCGAGGAGAAAGGCGTACTGAATCGCTGCTATTTCCATATTTCAGATGAGCCGAATGCAAATTGTCTTGAGACTTACCGCAAAGCGCGTGATCTGGTCAAACCTTTGATCGGCTCCCGCCCGATCATGGACGCGCTTTCAGACGTTGCCTTCTATCTGGACGGACTCGTCGACGTGCCGATACCCGCAACAGATCATATTGACTCCTTCCTTTCCAAAGGCATCTCCGGGTTGTGGTCATATTATTGCTGCGGACAACATACTAATCTGAGCAACCGGTTCATCGCGCAGTCCTCCCCCAGAAACCGCATCATAGGAACTCAATGGTTCAAATATGAGATTCGCGGTTTCCTCCAGTGGGGATTCAATTATTATTTCAACATGGGGTCTCATGACCTGATCAATCCCTACCTGGAGAACTCCGGTTCCTTCCAAGTGCCTGCGGGAGATCCTTTCATCGTCTATCCCGCCCCGGACGGCACTGCATTCGATTCCGTTCGCGGTCTCGTTTTCAAGGAAGCTGTCCAGGATCTGGCCGCCTTTAACCTATGTGCGTCCCGAATCGGCCATGAGGCGACCGTGGCTTTGCTGGAAAATGTACTGGGTCCGATTGCGTTCAACAAGTGCACAGATGAAGCGTCTCCCCTCCTAAAAGCCAGAGATGCCGTCAATCAGGCTCTCAAACAGTAAGCCTGCCATCTTTAAAGGGCAGTTTGAACCTTGCGGTTCAAACTGCCCCTTTTTTTGTTATCGGATCACGCCGTCATGGTCCTGTCTATTTACCCTTCGGTCGGAAATTGAATTCCGGCATTTTGCAGTTTTTCGACGGCCAGATCGACCATTCTCTGAGACGTTGCTTCCTTGGCAAAGGCGATAGCCTCTTTTTGTGCCCAGGAGGGACTTTCGATGGTCTCCGCCTGTTCAAGCAACAACCTCAGTTCGGCTCTGTCTGCTGCATATTTGCCTTTGGACAGGACGATATCGTCTATTTTGAATTCGGTCTCTCCGTTCAGGAAGAGGAAAAATCTCAGATTCTCCAGTGTCTTGAACTGATCTATCGCCGTTTTTGCGGCGCCTGAGATCTTGAGCTGGATATGGTTCCACCCCTCTTGCAGCCCGAGTCCGCCGACGTCCCACGCGAATTCGATCTTATCCACGACCTGAGAGAACTCAAGACAGCTACCTCCGGAGATCACTGAAGGGTCACTCATATAGATCCACATCTCGATATACCAGTTTTCGAAATCCTCAGGCATCGTGATGTGGTATTGTCCGGGATTGTGCATGAAATAGATATTGCTCTGGGTCAAATTGCCTTCAGTCGTAAAGCAGCCTTCCCCTCCGATCTGATTCTCATCATCCAAGCCTTTGTTCTTCCCGCCGGAAGTCCAGCCGGCCATTGAATCACACGTATCGATCACATAATACACGTCGGACATGTCTTCGGTCGTCAGCAACCCTTCGTGAGCCGAAACGATTGCTTTCCGCAACGCTTCATAATCAGATCCGGCAGTTTGTTGTGCCAGAACCGCTTTCGCATTCTCGATCGATTCTTCCAAAACCTCGACAGTCGTGGGGATATACTTGTCTACGTCCTTCAACCAGTAGTTTTCGGCGTAGTAGACCTGTGCTTTCAGTAAAGCCGCCCTGTCCACGTCTCTTCCGATCTCGTCTGAAATGAACTGAGCCAGCGTCAGCGCCCTCTCGATATCCGTCTGGATACTGGGGTGACCGTGCGTGCCAATGCCTTCTTTGGCTTGGTTCAGCGGATTCATCTTCAAAAACAGAACGTCGTCATCCCCTGCTTTCTTCACTTGCTGCACAGCCGCTTCAAGTGCGGGTGCCATACCCGTTCCCATCAGTCCGTATGCCCAGACGATCAGCGCATCCGGGTTGTTCCTGCGGACCATCTCGATAAATTCGACGGCTTGGCTGGTATAAGTGGCTGCAGTTATGCTCTTTCCGTCGATCCTTGCACCGCCGTCATTTGTCCCGAGATTGATCACAACGACGTCTGCCGGATCAGAAGAGAAATTCCAGGGTTCAGTGGAAAGAGCGGCGCCCGGAAGAGATGCCGTTTTTTCGTATTCGCCAAACATCGAATCCTTATCCGAGCCCTGTACGTAACAGATTCCGCTTCTTGCAATAACAGATATGTCCGCATTCAGGGCTTTCGCAGTCAGCGCGGCATATGTCATCGTACCGTCCTCGGTCGCGGTCGTATAATTTCCGGTTCCGTCGTAGATCATATTTCCGAATCCGCAGGTGATCGAGTCTCCGATGAACTCGATTTTGAAATCGGGTTTTTCCGGAGGCTTGACGCAGAATGCTCCGTCTGTGACCTTCAGATTAGAGAAAGACAGTGTCGCGGATTGCCCGTATGCAGCCTCGTTGCGCTTGCGGACTTCGATCGTGTGGATTCCTTCCGGGAGTCCTGAAATCAAGTCATAATTCCCTGCTGCATACACACAGATTGTCGATGCGGGTTCAAATGCGCCGTCCACATATACGTTGACATACCCATAATAAGTTGAGTTGGTCGAACTGGGGTTGATCCGAACAGAGGCGCCTGTTCCTTTACAGCGGAAAGCGAAGCCGCTGTTCGTCCAGAACAGTTTCAATTCTTTGCCCTGTACCACAGTTCTTCCGTACAGGGTCAGAAAGTCTGTGATTTTTTCCTGGTTCTCTCGCAATTCGTCTTCCTCTTTCCCTGCAGCGGTCTCGTCTTCTTTGGCCGTTTCGCTTCCCGTGTTTTCGGTTTCTGCCTCTTTTGTTTCATCAGGTTCCTTTTCGGACCCGCAAGCGATCAGACTCATGATCAGACTCGCGGACAGCAAAAGAAGCAAAAATGTCAATAACCTTTTTCTCATATGCCCTCCTTAATCGAGCCACTCGATGGTAGGCTCTTCTGCCTCGTTGATCGCGAGTCTTGAATAGAGTGCCACAAAACCGCCGTTTTGAGAGAAGGAATACCCGTTATATCTCATCACGCATGCCGCCATGGCTTCTGAACTGTCGAACACCAGCTGATAGGATTTTTCACCGATGTTGTCTGAACCGATATTGATCAGCATGACGTCTTTTGAGTTGAGCACGGTGACCAGCGAAGAACATCCGTATGTAAAGGTATTCAGCAGCGTTTCTCTTTCTGCATCTTCAATGATCAGATAGTTCAGATGGTACCTGGAGAAGATGAACGCGCCGCCTCCCTCGTTCGAAAAGCTGGGCCATTGTCTGATGATGGCCTGTGTACGGAACATGACCGTTGCGTTGGAGAGGTTCCCGATGATCATGCCGTCTTTTCCGCCGGCTGTGATCACGTTATAGTAACACCATGCGACCAGTTTTTTGATGAAGTGATTGTCGCAATCCCTGAAGTCCACGCCGTAGCCGGCCGCTACGATCCCGCAGTTGACGACGTAAACGCCCTTTCCTTTGCCCCGAACGGCATAAACACTGTTGCCTTCTCCGTGATTTCCTTTCTCAACATCATTGTCGACAAAGAAGATCCGGATGCCGCTCAGTCCGGCATTGTTGCCGTTTAAGGTGATGAAAGCCTGGTCCGTATCGGGTTTGACCTGTGAACCCGTTCCGTAAGAAACATAGAACATGGTCCCTGCACTGATCGAGCCCTGGCACCTGTTAGCTACGCTGGAAGCACCCCTCAGTTCCACATTGGCCGGGACGACCAGAGGCGACTTGAAGAGGTATGCGCCCGCCGGGACATAAACGACGCCGCCCGTGCTGGCCGCCTTATTCAACGCTTCCTGAACGGCACCGGACGCATCCACATCGGAGACCGCAGGAACTTCGGCTATATACAAACGGGAGGTTGGTTTAACGTACGAACGGGAGTAATCGATCGAATAGTCACTCAAATCTGTCTGGTCGTTGTATGCATCGATATTTTTGCCTGTCACAGCTCCGCTGTACGTGACGCCTGTCGACTTGACATATCCGTCGGTCTGGTTGCGGAGGGCATATACGGTCCCTTCGACCTCAGACCGTGCGATGGCCATTCCCCATCTGGTATCCATATCTGAGATCTCAATG